>CAJXTQ010000019.1 GCA_913060985.1 uncultured Micrococcales bacterium
CGCTTTACTTAACAAGAGGGAACAAAATTGTTTCCCGAATTCCCAAACCAGTTAGTGACATCAGCAATCGGTCAATGCCCATTCCCATTCCACCACTGGGTGGCATGCCATACTCCAGGGCCTTCAAAAACTCCTCGTCCAAGCGCATTGCCTCTGGGTCACCGCCGGCAGCCAAAGCCGCTTGGGCTACAAAACGCTCCCTTTGGATGACTGGGTCAACAAGCTCGGAATACCCAGTTGCCTGCTCAAACCCGCGTATGTACAAATCCCACTTCTCGACCACACCTGCCTTACTGCGGTGATCCCTGGTTAGAGGGGAGGTGTCGACTGGAAAGTCGGTTACAAAAAATGGCTCAGGGTGCTTTGATTTATAAAAATGCTCCCAAAGCTCCTCGACATACTTCCCATGCAATGGATGAGCAACCTCAATGTCGAGCTTGTCAGCGATTTTCTTGAGGGTTTTCAAATCCGTCTCGGGTGTGATTTCCTCACCCATCTCTTCACTCAGGGATTCATACATTGGAACTTTCTTCCAATCCCCACCCAAGTCGTATTCACTCTCATCATCCAGGGTGACGACAGTGGTTCCAAAGACATCGTTTGCTGCATTTTGGATTAGCTCTTTGGTCAAAACAGCCATGCCGTCGTAATCGGTGTATGCCTCGTAGGCCTCCAGCATCGCAAACTCTGGTGAGTGTGAGCTATCAGCTCCCTCATTTCTGAAGTTTCTGTTTATCTCAAATACGCGCTCTAGGCCGCCGACCACAGCGCGCTTCAAAAACAGCTCTGGGGCGATGCGCAGGTAAAGGTCCATGTCGTAGGCATTCATGTGGGTTTTGAACGGCCTGGCCGAGGCACCCCCGTGCATCACCTGCAACATTGGTGTCTCCACCTCGGTGAATGCATGGTTGTGGAAGGTCTTTCTAAGTGACTGCATCACCTCACTGCGAACCTTCACAACCTCTCGGGCTTTATCCCTGACAATCAAATCCAAATAGCGGTTTCTTACCCGAACCTCTTCAGACAGTTCCGAGTGCAGATTCGGCATTGGTCGTATCGTCTTGGCAGCCATCTGCCAACTATCGGCAAGAATTGAAAGCTCTCCGCGTTTTGAGGTGATTACCTCACCACTTACAAACACGTGATCGCCAAGATCTACAAGCTCTTTCCAGGAGTCCAGTTGCTCTTGTCCCACCTTGTCCAAGCTGATCATTGCCTGGATTCTTGCGCCACCACCAGCCTGCAGTGATGCAAAGCAAAGTTTGCCGGTATTTCTCAAAAACATTATTCGACCGGCAACCGCCACCGTTTCCCCGGTAGAAACATCGCTTTCTAGATTCGGGTAGTGGTTTTTTACCTCTTCGATTGAGTGAGTAATTGGCAGGCTTACCGGATATGCCTCACCCTCTGCAATCAGCTGCTCGCGCTTTTGTAAGCGGTAGCCCATCTGCTCGGGAAGGTCATCTCCTGCTAGCTCTTGCTCCAATTAGCTTCCTTTGATTGAAATTTCGCGGTTGTCAATCAATCTGACATCACCGACATAACCAGCAAATAAGGCTAGCGTAATCCCCGAGTAATCATCATCTACAGGCTGAAAACTCTCGCTATCCACAATCTCCAAATAATCGACTTTGATATCCGGGTGCAGCATCTGAAGTGCCTGGGACTTTGCAACCGATGCTGATTTTCCCTCGCAGGAGCTGAGGGCGGTATTGATTGTTCGGGCAATCTCAATCTGGTCCGAATCTAATCTTGCATTTCTGCTGGAGAGGGCAAGGCCGTGTTCGTCACGAACAGTTTCACCGGCAATGATTTTTAGCGGCATTCTTCTGCCGCTGGAGAGCTGGTGAGCAACCATCTGCCTAATTAGAGCAAGCTGCTGAGCATCTTTTTTCCCAAAGACCGCAATATCTGGTGTGACCAGATCAAACAGTCTGGATACGACTGTAAGCACTCCTTGAAAATGTCCGGGTCGGAACTCTCCTTCTAGAACCTCGCCCAAATTGCTACCTATGTCTTCGGGGCCAATTAGGTTTGGAGACTCTGGATAAATTGTTTCTGGCTCCGGCAAAAACAATAAGTCAACGCCGCGATCGTTGAGCAGTCGCGCATCGACACCCAGAGACTGAGGATAGTTTTCGTAGTCACTCGGGTCATTGAATTGCAGAGGATTTACAAAAATACTTGCAACTACAAAATTCTCATCAGTTCTCACTTGGTCAACCAACGAAAGATGTCCTGCATGCAAAGCCCCCATGGTGGGGATAAATGCAATTCTTTTTCCCTCAGACCGTGCCTGGGCAATCAGCTGCTTCAGCTGCTCCGCCTGAGTGACCTGTTTCAACTTTCAAAATCCTCCGGGTTTGGGCTAAATCCACCCTCACGCAATGCGCGCTCAACAGCCGCTCTGGCCATTGGTGCTACTAAGTCAACCACTCTAGGAACTTCTTCGGCTTCCAACTCGCTAATCGCCTGCGAGACAATCATTTTTGGAAAATTATTCAAAGAACTGTAAGCCTCTGCAAATGCGGGGCGCTGGTATTCGGCAATCACAATCGGATCGCTTCCAATTTCCATTGCAAGACCCTGAGCGATTGGCAAGACTGAATCAGGAGCCGTAATTGCACAAACACTGTCCTGCAAGGTCAATAAATCCACGCTAGTTCCCGTGAAATCAACGATCGGGTGAAGAGCAATCGGGATTGCCCCTGCTCGGGCAGCACTTGCCAGGACCGAATAACCCCGATCTGGCGCGCAGTGAAGAACGATCTTTCCCGGAGCAAAATAACCAAGCTGCGCCAAACCAGTGACCGCCTCCTCCGTGGAGGCAGAGTCCATCGCCATGATTATCAGGTCGCAGCGTTCAACTACCTCTTGCATGCTCACCATTTCAACCTTTGGTAAAAGTGAGTCCGCACGTTCTATTGATTCATCCGCTTCAACGCTAATTGCCTCGGCTGTGTGGCCAGCACCCGCCAACGCCTTTACCAAAATAATGCCCTCTAAGCCATCACCAATGCTTCCGACTTTCATGCGGCCCGGTTTATTACTCATGAATTGGTCTCACCCTCTTCTAAATCATCGGGAGTGCGAAGATTTCTCTCGCCAAGAATGCCAGCAAGCACGGTCATTAAGGAAGCCAAAGCCCCCCAAAATGCCGAGGTTGGGAATAACTGGTTAGAGGTATTCATAACCAGAAATATCAACGCCCCCAAATGCCAGCCTAGAAAACCACTGCCCACATACGCTACAGATTTTGTCAAAACTAATAACCGAAATGACCAAATGGGGTCCGGCCTTGCTGGCCGTTTACTGATCTTTCCATCCCTAAAATCCGCCAATCTACGCTGATAAGCCGCTATTCGGAGGGTGAGTCCAAACACCACCGCACCGGTAATAAATAAATTTAGAGAAAGTAGTGGATGAGTGAAAACCAGTGCCAACCCGCTGGATAAAAGCCATTGCAAATAGAAATATCCGAGTGCCAACCAAAGAATTGCAATCGCAGTCAGTTGCGAAATCGACAGTGGCTTCAAATTAGGCCTCCTGCACGCTGGATCTAAATTTCTCCGCAAGTTTTGAAACCTTGCCATGGCCGGGCAAGACTGCCTCGGGCTCAATCTCTAGCCAAGGGACCAAAACAAATCCTCTTTGGTGAGCTCTTGGGTGAGGAATCTGCAAGCTCTTTGTCTGCACCAGTTCAGATCCAAAAACAATGATGTCAATATCCAGTGTCCTTGGACCCCAGCGTTCAAGTCGAACTCGTCCATGAGCGTTTTCAATCTCAAATAGCTTTTTCAGAAGCTTCTTTGGCTCAAGCTTTGTTTCTATCTTCACCACGCAATTTAAAAACTTTGGCGCCTTTTCATCCTCGCCCCCAAGGGTTAGTGCCACTGACTCATAAAAAGAGCTGCGCGCGATCAGCTTTACTGACTTGAGAGCAGCTATTTGGCTAATTGCACTTTCTAGAGTTTGCTCACGATCGCCAAGGTTCCCCCCAAGGGCCAAAATCGCCTCAGTCACCATTGCTCCGATGTTCGAACAACTGTGGTTGAAACATTTTTGAAAGGAACTTCAATCGGGGCCTCTGGCTTGTGAACAGTGATCTCAACTGTTTTGACCAACAGGTAGTTTTTCAAAATCTCAGTGGCAATTCGGTCAGCCAAAACCTCAATTAGGTTGACCGGTTCTGCTTGGATTTGATCGTTTATTAGCTTTGCGATTGCCGAGTAGTCAACAGCGTGACTTATGTCATCGGTTTCGATCGCCTGTTTGGTATCAACCTCTAATTCACAATCAACAATGAATCTCTGACCACTGGTTCTTTCAGAGGGCAAAACCCCGTGATAACCAATAGCCTCAACACCGCTGAGTCTGATCACCTGGTTCAATCGAACTTCCCTAATTGCTCAACTAAATTGATTGCATCCATTGACGCCTGCACATTATGAACTCTAATCCCCCACAAACTGTGTTGCATCAATAATGCTGTCAGTACCGCGGTCGCCAGATCTCTTCGCTGGTTGTCCATCTCTAAAAACTCTGGGTCCAAAGCACTCGCTAAAAATCTTTTCCTGGAATGACCCACCAGAATTGGCATCTCAAGTTCTTTCAGTCGATCAAGTCTTGCTACCAGCTCCCAGTTCTGACCCATGTCTTTAGCAAAACCCAGGCCAGGGTCAACAATGATTTTGTTTGGATCAACCCCTGCCGAAACTGCCGAATCAACCTGTTTTTTTATTTCGCTTACCACCTCAGAGGCAATGTCCTGATAATCAGCCTCTCGATACATCTCTTTTGAATGACCCCTCCAGTGGCTGATTATGTAATGAGCCTCTGCGCCTGCCATCACTTTGTGCATATCTGCATCTGCCAACCCACCGCTGACGTCGTTTATATACCTCGCACCCATACTCAGTGCGATTTCAGCAGTAGATGCATTCATGGTGTCCACGCTCAAATCGACAACCTCTGCAAGCTCGGTGAGCACCGGCAATAGCCTTCGCTGCTCTTCAAAAACCTCAATTCTTTCAGCGCCGGGCTTGGTTGATTCCGCTCCGATGTCGATGATTTCCGCACCTTGCGAGTGCAGAAGCTGCGCTTGAGCGTATGCGGCCTGCGGGTCATTGAACAGGCCACCATCGCTGAAGCTATCCGGGGTGAGGTTTATAACCCCCATCAACTTTGGTCTCATTTTGAAATAAGCCCCATCGCTTCTTGACGATATTCGGGTTTTTCCATCAGGCCCCGTGCCGAACTGGTGAGTGTGTTTACCTCTGGCTGCCTGGCACCCCTCGAGGCCACACACTGGTGTTTTGCCTCCAGCACCACCAGCACACCCTTTGGATTCAAGCCCTCGACAATCGCATCAGCAATTTGGTTTCCCAAGTTCTCCTGAAGCTGAGGTCTTGAGGCCAAAACTTCAACCACCTTGGCTATTCGACCAAGGCCAATAATTTTTTTATCAGGTAAAAAAGCCACGTGGGCAACTCCCGTGAATGGGAGCAAGTGATGCTCACAAATAGAAACCAGCTCGATATCTTTCAGCATCACAAGCTCGGTTGAATCCGCTGGGAATGACTCCTGCAAATATTCAAGCGGATCAGCAGCAACACCTTTGAAAAACTCCTGGTAGCTCTCGCTAACTTTCTCTGGAGTGTCTCTAAGCTCGGCTCTGTCCGGGTTTTCTCCTATTGCCTCCAATAGCTCCCTGACCGCCCGCTGGATTCGCTCGCTGTCCATCAGCTCTCTTTGGGCGTTGCAGAGTTCTTGGTCGCAGGCTTTTTCGCTGCAGGACTCTTAGAACTGGTTTTCTTTGCAGTCTTCTTGGCCGGTTTTGCCTTGGCTAGCTCTTTGACAAGTCTCTCGGGAACATCGATTGGGCCTTTGCGAGAGTGAGGTCGTGACTCACTTGAGTGCCAAACCTTACGCTTTGGAAGCTTCTTCACCGGCTCAAAAATCTTTGCGATGTCTTCTTGGTTCAGAGTCTCTTTTTGCAAAAGCTGCTCCGCAAGCTCATCCAAGACAGCGCGGTTTTTAGTTAGCGCCTGATGCGCTTCATCTAGGGCATTGTCCAAAATCTTTTGAACTTCAGTGTCCACAAGCTCCGCAATCCGCTCCGAATGATCTTTCGCACTCGCCAGTTCTCGACCCAGGAATGGTTCACTTGACCCGCTTCCGAGAGATATGGAGCCAATCTCAGAGCTCATTCCGTACTTGGTCACCATTTGCCTTGCGGTGTTGGTTGCTTTTTCAAAGTCGTTGCTTGCACCGGTGGTTGGATCGTGAAAGACAATCTCTTCTGCAACTCGTCCACCCATGGCATAGGCAATCTGGTCCAGTAGCTGATTTCTAGAAACTGAATACCTGTCCTCAACGGGAAGCACCATGGTGTAACCAAGTGCTCTTCCCCTCGGCAGAATCGTAATCTTCGAGACCGGATCGCTGTGATTAAGACTTGCTGCCACCAATGCGTGCCCAGCCTCGTGATAGGCGGTTATCAACCTCTCGTTGTCTTTCATAATCGAAGACTTCTTTTGTGGCCCACCAATCACGCGATCAATCGCCTCATCCAAAACCTCGCCATCAATCTCGGTGCGATCAAGCCTGGCGGCCAGCAAGGCAGCCTCGTTTAGCACATTGGCAAGATCGGCTCCTGTGAATCCAGGGGTGCGGCGAGCGATCACAGCTAGGTCAACATCTTTAGCGATTGGCTTGTTCTTCGCGTGCACCTTCAGAATCATTTCTCGACCCTTTAGGTCCGGAGCCCCCACTCCAACCTGACGGTCAAACCTGCCAGGACGCAATAAAGCGGGGTCTAAAACATCTGGTCGGTTAGTGGCTGCGATCAAAATCACATTAGTGTTCGTGTCAAACCCATCCATTTCAACCAAAAGTTGATTCAGTGTTTGCTCGCGCTCGTCGTTTCCGCCCCCGACACCTGTTCCTCGGTGGCGACCAACGGCGTCAATTTCATCCACAAAGATAATCGCCGGAGCACTCTGTTTCGCCTGCTCAAACAAGTCTCTGACTCGGCTGGCTCCAACACCGACAAACATCTCAACAAAATCACTTCCAGAAATGGAGAAAAACGGAACTCCCGCTTCACCGGCAACCGCCTTAGCGACCAAGGTCTTTCCCGTTCCCGGAGGACCATAGAGCAAAACACCGCGGGGAATTTTTGCTCCCAGATCACGGAATTTCTTTGGCTCTTCCAAAAACTCTTTGATCTCGTGAAGCTCTTCCATCGCCTCTTCAACCCCGGCAACATCTTCAAAAGTGATGTTGGAGGTTTCTTTGCTCACCATCTTTGCCTTGGATTTACCAAACTGCATTACTCGGTTATTGCCGCCCAGAGCACCGCTCATGATGAACCAGAAGATCAAACCAATCAGGATGAAGGGGAGCAGTGTTCCCAAGAGGGACAAAAACCACGGGGTGTTTGGAACCTCATCGGTCCAGCCTTCAGAAGGTCTGGATGATTGGACCAACTCGGCAATAAAACTGTCTCTTCCGGTGACGTAATAAAACTGCACCTGGTCACCCAGAGCCCCGTCAGGTGAGGACAAAGTTAGATCCACCCGCTGCTCTCCGTCAAAGATGACAGCGCGCTCAACATTTCCGTTCTCTAAGTATTCGATGCCCTGTTGAGTGTCAATTTTTTGGAAACCACCGCCTGTGAAAAGCGATGAACCGATGATCAAAACTCCAATTGCCACCGCAATCCAAATCCACGGACCGCTGAGTATTCGCTTCGAAAGGGGTTTCTTTTTCTTCTCTTCGCTCACTTTTTCCTATAAACCTCGGGATTTAGCACGCCCACGCCCTTGAGTGAGCGGTAATGCTCGGCGTAGTCCAATCCGTATCCAACAACAAATTCATTCGGTATATCAAACCCAACCCAACGGACATCAATTTCAACCTGAATTGCATCGGGCTTCCTCAGCAGCGTGACAACCTCCACAGATTTTGCCCCACGCGCCTTCAGATTTGCTGTGAGCCAAGACAGCGTTAGTCCACTGTCAACGATGTCTTCAACTATCAACACGTCCCTGCCCTGGACATCGGTGTCGAGGTCTTTGAGAATTCTCACAACCCCGCTACTGGTCGTGCCCGAACCATATGAACTCACCGCCATCCAGTCCATCTCGACTGGTTCACCCATCTCACGCAAGAGATCTGCCATAAACATGACGGCACCTTTGAGGACTCCAACACAAAGCACGTTGCTGCCTTTGTAGTGGGAATCAATTTCTTTCGCGAGTTCAACGACCTTTTGTTGAATCTGCTCCGGGCTTACTAAAACTTCACTGATGTCTGGGTGGTCTAGCTGCACAGACGCTCCTAATCAAAATGGAGGTGGTTTCCAACCCTACTAACTGTAATGCCTGGAAGGTTCAGAGGTTTCTGTCCGTGCCAATTCGTTACTAGCTTCTCAACCTCTAAAACATGAACTCTGGATAGCTCGGTTGCGTTTAGCTGGCCCAGTTTGTGAATTACCCTCCTGCGAACTGCAGTGGTGAGAGACTGTAGAAACTCAACATCAACCTCTTTAGGGTTATTGATTTGTTGGATTTCAGCTTCAATCACAGGCCCGATAATTTCTTCCGACTCAAACATTTGATCCGCAGTCCTTGCCAAAGCCTGAACCACTCCCTGCGAGCCTGACTGCTCAAGCGCTGCAAGAATCTGACGAATTTGAACCCTTGAAAACTTTGGGTCATCGTTATGCGGATCATCCCAGAATTCGAGGCCTTGGTCCTGACAGGCTCGTCTAAGTTCATCTCTGGTCATTGAAAGCAGTGGTCTGAGAATCGAACCGCTTACCTCGCGCATACCCGCAATTGACCTTGGGCCACTTCCTCTCATCAATCCGAGCAAAACGCTTTCCGCCTGATCGTTGAGGTTGTGTCCGAGCAAGAGGTACTCAGCGCTGAACTCTTCCATTGCATTATTGAGTGCTTCGTATCTTGCATCTCTGGCCGCATTTTCTAAACCACCCTCAGTGCCAACTTGAACAGTTTTCACCTCTGCTTCTACTCCTAAGCTTTCTGCGGTTCGCTTGGCATTCAAAGCAACTAGAGCCGAATCATTCTGCAACTGGTGATCAATAATCACGGCAATGGGTTTTATTGAATAATTCTTCGCCTCAAAGGCGACAGCTGAAAGTAGCGCTAGAGAGTCAGCTCCACCGCTAAAACCGACTACGACAGAGGTTTCGTTGACGCCAAGATTTTCAAACACTGTCCTTACGCACCGACGCGTATCGGCGACGGCTGGTGTCAGTCTTGGACGGTCAGGCAAGGTTTTCATCCATTCGGTAATCTTTAGCTACAACAACTTTAGGAGGGCAATTGGGCTACGAGGTAGTTATTGAGATTCCGCGCGGGTCTAGAAACAAATATGAGGTGGATCACGAAACCGGCAAGGTTTTATTAGACCGCGTGCTCTTCAC
>CAJXTQ010000020.1 GCA_913060985.1 uncultured Micrococcales bacterium
GGTCAAAAATTCCAAGAGGGGCCTTTGGTCAACGGCGATACCATTGCCTGCGGGAACACTGAGATTAAGTTTTTCTATCTGCCTCAACTGAAGGAGGATGCGTGAGTGAACTAGCGCTACTTCTTGTTCGCATCGGTTTCGTTGCCGTTCTATGGATTTTTATTTTCAGTCTGCTCAGTGTTATTCGAGCAGACATATACGGCCGCAGGGTTATTCGCTCCGTGCAACAAACAGCGGCTCCAGTTCCCGCAGGCCCAGCTCCAGAACTCACTCAAGCCGAAGCGGAAATTGAAGCAGGTGGACCAACTCATCTTTACGTTGTGACAGGTGTGAGTGCAGGAACAAAAATCCCGTTGAATAAACGTGAGCTGTTTATTGGTCGCGCACCCAGCTGTGAGCTGATTGTCACCGACGAGTTCGCCTCATCACAGCATGCAAAGGTTGTCCACATCGGAGGCGACTGGGTAATTCAGGATCTGGATAGCACTAATGGCACCTATGTTGATGGGGCCCGAATTCAAACCCCTGAGGTTCTGAGAATGAATATTCCGGTGCGGGTGGGCAAGACAACATTTGAATTGAGGCCGTGATGAGCATTAGGCCAATTGCCGCAGCCGGTAGTGATATCGGTAAACACCGCTCCAGCAACCAAGACAGCGGTTATGCCGGATACCAGTTGTTTTTTGTTGCCGATGGCATGGGTGGTCACGCTGGTGGGGACATGGCATCGGCTATCTCCAGCCAAAGAATTGCTCTGAGTGACAATAAATACGAGGGGCTAGAAGAAGCGCAAACCGAGCTTCACGACTCAGTGATTGAAGCAAACCTGATGTTGAACAACACAGTGTTTGAACACCCTGAACTAACAGGAATGGGAACTACCTTCTCGGGTCTATTGCTGCATGAGAACCAGGCGATTATTGCCCACATCGGTGACAGCAGGGTTTATTTGTGTCGAGATGGTGTTGTCACCCAGATAACCAGTGATCACACCTTCGTTCAGAAGCTTTTGGACACCGGACGAATCACCGAAGCTGAGGCACTCACCCACCCAAGAAGATCTGTTCTGATGAGGGTTCTGGGTGATGTTCAATCAGAACCGGTTCTCGATATGTTCACCCTGGAGACCAAACCGGGAGACCGTTGGTTACTTTGCTCGGATGGTCTTTCTGGGGTAGTCCCCGATGAGCTTCTTGAGAAGACTCTGCTCTCAGATCTCAGTCCCCAGGAAGCAGTTGATGTCCTTATTGATGAAGCATTGCAGTTCGGAGCCCCGGATAACGTCACCGTGGTGCTGACAGACATTCAAGATGCTGCAGAGGAAACTGACTACGAGCCCTCGGCAAGGTTTGTTGGTTCATCAGCAAACGAAATCGTGATTGAAGAACAGTCTGGTTCAAGAATCCTGAGGCTTCTGAATCCAAAGAATCTTGTTGACCTGCTGACTCCATCAGAGGACCCAACCAGCTATGCCCCTGAGTCGGAAGAACTACTCGAGAAGATTTTGAAAGACACCCAGCGGAAGATTCGCTGGCGGACGGTGAGGATTATTGCTGGTTGGCTGCTTATTTTCGGAATCGCCATCGGAGCCGGTTTTGCAGCCTATAACTACACCCAAACAAGGTTCTACGTTGCCGAAAGTGATGGCAAGGTTGCGATTTATAAAGGAATCAGAGAAGCCTTGGGTCCATTTAGTTTCTCCAGTGAGTATGAAGTTACTGACCTCGTGGTCGATGAGCTACCGGCTTTCCAGCAAACACTCATTGAGAGATCTATCAGCGCTGAGTCACTGACTGATGCGCAGAGAATTATTGCTGAGCTAAAGGAAAGCGTCCGAGATGAGTAATCTCAGTCTGACCCAGGCTCTGCCAAGGCTTATCAACTCAGTTCCAAGGTCTAGATCACTTGAAGCAGTATTGCTTTTCTGGGTGGCTGGAATGCATGCATTCCAATTGGCCCAGATTCAACTGTCAGTCACAGACAACCTTGATGAAGAGATTCTGCTTTATTGGACGCCACTTTTTCTAGCCTCCTACGTCATTCATTTTGTTCTGAGGTTCAAAGCCCGTGCCGCCGATAGTCTCATCCTTCCGCTGGCCACGCTGTTGAATGGTCTCGGCGTCTCGATGATTTACAGACTTGATCTTGCCGAAGTTGCCAGAGGGAACGAGCAGTTGCTTGGTGCCAGGCAGGTTTGGCTGACAGTGTTTGCGATGTTGGTGGCAGCTTTGGTTATCTGGTTATTGAAAGACCACATGGTCCTGAAGCGCTTTACATATATAGCCATGGCGGTTGGCATTTTGCTGCTGCTAACTCCAATGCTTCCAATCATTGGTAGAGAGATTAACGGCGCAAGGCTTTGGGTTGGCATTGGGGATATAAGTTTCCAGCCCGGTGAGATAGCAAAGCTTGTTTTGATTGTTTTCTTCGCGGGCTATCTGACCAGGCACAGAGAAAGCTTGAGCCTGATTGGAAAAAAGATTTGGCGAATCAGGATTCCAAGGGCAAGAGATCTTGGACCGCTGCTATTGGTGTGGTTTGCCTCTTTAGGAGTATTGGTTCTGCAAAGAGACTTGGGAACGTCGCTTTTGTATTTCGGTATATTCCTAGGTCTTCTCTATGTTGCCACCGGCAGAGGTTTTTATGCCGGAATTGGAATAGGCATGATTATCACAGGAGGCCTGGTTGCCTCACAACTTTTGAGTTATGTCGGCAATAGGTTTGACGCCTGGCTGAACCCATTCATCCAAGAGAACTATTCAGGTGTCGGCGGAAGCTACCAGCTGGTCCAGGGTCTGTTCGGGATGGCGCACGGTGGCATTCTCGGTACCGGCCTTGGAGGGGGTTATCCGCAACTGGTGCCACTGGCCGCCAACGATTTCATCTTCGCGGCAATTGCCGAAGAGCTTGGACTAGTTGGGGTCTTTGCGGTTTTGTCTGTTTACCTTCTACTCACCTACAGAGGCTTACGCATTTCACTTGCTCACCGTGATGATTTTTCAAGGCTTTTGGCCGCTGGCTTAAGTTTTGTTATCGCCCTGCAGGTATTCATTGTTGTTGGCGGGGTGCTGAGAGTGGTTCCGCTAACTGGACTGACAACGCCATTTTTGGCAGCAGGTGGAAGTTCCTTATTGGCTAACTGGCTCTTGGTAGCAGTTCTGCTTCGAATTAGCGATAGTTCGAACAGGCAGGTGGTTCAGTGAGTAAATCCATCCGCCGGCTAACAAGTTTCGTTCTTCTTATGTTCCTGACCTTGCTCGCCTTTGCAACAGGCATTCAAGTCTTCCAGGCAGAGACACTAGTTAGCGATGGAAGAAACGTGCGAGCAAGCTACGACAGCTATAAAACCCTTAGAGGAACCATCCTGGTTGAAAGCAATCCAATTGCTTCAAGTTTTGAAGTTGATGACAACTTCCGTTACCAGCGGGAGTATCAGTCTGAGGTCTATAGTCACCTGACCGGCTACTTCTCCCTGTTTCAGGGAAGCACAGGTATTGAAAGAGAGATGAGCAACTTCCTTTCGGGACAATCCTCAGCGCAGTTTTTTGATCAGATAAATGCGGTTTTGAGCGGAACTCCGATAAGTGGTGCAAACGTTGAACTGACAATTGATGCGGACCTGCAGCAAGCAGCATGGGATGCACTCGGCGATAACCGCGGTGCTGTGGTTGCTATTGACCCAAAGACCGGTGAAATAAAGGCTCTGGTTTCTAAACCTGGGTTTGATGCCAACCTTTTGGCAAGCCATAGTTTCGCTTCAAGTTCAAGTGCTTACGAGGAGCTACTAACTGACCCAGATGACCCGCTGGTGAACAGAGCAATCTCGGGAGATCAGTACCACCCCGGATCAGTGTTTAAGATGGTGGTCGCTGCTGCTGCTTTTGAAAACGGCAACTATTCACCAGATACTGAATTTGAAAACCCCGACTTCCTTAGACTTCCCGGTACCTTCACAAACGTCACAAATGCAAATGATTCAACCTGCGGAGATGAGGAAACGGTCACCCTGAGAACCGCCTTTGTTCGGAGTTGTAATATTCCATTCGCGGAATTGGGTATGCAACTGGGTGCAGACGAACTCAGGGTTCAATCAGAACTTTTTGGTTTCGGAAGAAGTGTGGATATCCCCATGCCGGTTTCAACTAGCGTCTTCCCTGAAGAACTCAACCAGCCGCAAACTGCTCTGGTCTCATTTGGTCAATACGATCTTCGCAGCACACCGATTCAGATTGCTATGGTTACCCAGGCAATTGCCAATCAGGGAATCATCTATTCGCCTCAACTTATCGACCGAGTTGTTTCAAATAATTTGGAACTTCTTTCAGACCCCCAGCCTCGGGTTTTTGGTTCCCCCATATCCCAGTCAACCGCTGGTTTGATAACACAGATGATGTTTGAATCTGTTGAAGTTGGGGCAGCTGGTCGAGCCAAAATTCCAGGAATGGCGGTGGCCGGGAAAACTGGTACGGCTGAGAACGGCATTGGGGAACCCTTCACATATTGGTTCACAGGATTTGCTCCTGCTGAAAACCCAGAGCTGGTTGTGACTGTGGTGGTTGAAGGGGAGGATCAGTCTTCTTCGGGAAATGCATCAGCAGCCCCGATTGGTAAGAGGATTTTGGAGAGTGTTCGATGAAGCCGGCAATGGGTCAGACCTATGGAGGTCGATACAGACTCGAAACTCGCATCGCCGTTGGAGGCATGGGTGAGGTTTGGCAAGCTCAGGATGAGGTCATCCTCCGGAAGGTTGCAATAAAGATTCTAAAAGAGGAATATCTTGGCGATCCAGGATTCATAGCTCGATTCCGATCAGAGGCTAAGAGTGCCGCTCTTGTTGAACACGAGGGAATTGCGAATGTTTATGACTATGGAGAAGACACCGGAAGTGCATACCTGGTCATGGAGCTCGTTCCCGGTGAGGCTCTGTCGAGAATCTTGGAGCGAGAGAAGAAACTAGATCAGCAAAAGGTGCTGGACATCATCGCCCAGGTGTCTCGAGCTCTGGCAGCCGCTCATCAAAGGGGTTTGGTTCACAGAGACATAAAGCCCGGAAATCTATTAATCACACCTGAAGGACAGGTGAAGATTACTGACTTTGGAATCGCACGTGTGGGGGATCAGGTGCCACTAACCAAGACTGGTCAGGTTATGGGAACCGTTCAGTATTTAGCACCCGAGCAGGCAACCGGTAAGACTTCTACCTACGCAACTGATCTCTATTCACTTGGAATAGTTGCTTATGAAGCGCTCGCTGGCAAGAGACCGTTTACAGGGGAAACCCAGATGGCAATTGCCATGGCTCAGATAAATGAAACACCCCCCGCCCTCCCAGAGGAAATAGACCCGAGGGTGCAGTCGCTAGTGATGAACTGTCTTGCTAAAAAACCAAACCAAAGACCGGAGAGCGCGAACTCCCTGGCAATCAGAGCCGAGGGTCTTCTCCGGGAAAAACGAAAAGCTTCGGGTGAGACAAGCTCCACCGATGAACTGGATGAAATTGATGAAAAAACAGTTGCTATGCAATTGGCGGACACCGCTCCGATCCCAAAGGCACCGGTGGTCTGGCCATGGCTTGCTTTTATTGGACTGATGGTTGTCAGTGTTGGTGTTGTCATCGCGGCCATCATCTCGGAACCCAGCCAAATAGTTGAACCAGATCCTGAGCCTGCACCAGTAGAGCAGGTTGAACAGCCGCAAGAGGATCCTGAGCCCGCGGAACCAGAAAGTGCAGTAATTAGGTATGAAAATGTTGAAGGAAAATCCATTGCTGAAGTCACCAGCTATCTAAACAATCTAGGTTTTAGGGTCAACGCCGTTGCAGGTCAAGTGTTGGATGGAAACGACCCACGGGTCAGGACCGTGTATTCAGCATCTCCTCTTGGAAACATAACAATTGGTGAGGAGATCACCGTTACCTATTACGTGGGGGATTACTCAGAAGAGACAAACGAGATCCAGGATCCGCCCGTGGTTGAAGATCCGGATGCGGTTGATCCTGAAAATCCAGATGCCCCGGCGGAGGAACCTACAGAGGGGTCCCCCGAAGATGTAGGTAACGATGGTGTTAATGATGCGCCTGCCGCCGACGAAACAGTCAACTAGAAAATATGATTTGAACACGAGGAGAAACTGACTTGACCGAAAACCCACGCCTGATAGCGGGACGCTACCGCCTAGGTGAATTGGTTGGCCGAGGTGGGATGGCTGAGGTGTATGAAGGCACCGACACCCGCCTGGGCAGAACTGTTGCGGTCAAGCTGCTCAAAGCAGATCTTGCTAACGACGAATCCTTCGAAGAGAAGTTCCGCCAAGAGGCTCAAGCCAGTGCTCGAATGGCGCACCCAACAATCGTGCGTGTTTATGACGCTGGCGAAGAGATAAACACAGATGAGTTTGGGAATGAAAGAAAAGTTCCCTTCATCGTCATGGAGTATGTCAAAGGAACTCTGCTGAGGGATTTGATTCATGAGGGTGATGTAACAACCGACCAGGCTGTCAAATACGCCTCAAGTATTTTGACTGCGCTAGAAGTCAGCCACAACGCAGGAATCATCCACAGGGATATCAAGCCTGCGAACGTCATGGTGGTTGGAAACGACCAGGTCAAGGTGATGGATTTTGGAATTGCTAGAGCGGTAACCGACAACTCGGCAACCAAGGCAGCAACCATGGGTATCCTCGGAACCGCTCAGTATTTCTCCCCTGAGCAGGCTCGCGGGGAAGCGGTTGATTCAAGAACAGATTTATATTCCACCGGAGTAATACTTTATGAGATGCTTGCTGGCCGTCCACCATTCAAAGGTGAGAGTGCGGTAAGTGTTGCCTATCAGCATGTGAGCGAAGCGGTCACTCCTCCCTCTGAACACAACCCAAATGTCTCTAAAGAGCTCGACCGGGTTGTCATGAAGTCCATGGAAAAAGGCAGGGATGACCGCTATCAAACAGCAGAAGAATTCCGCCAGGACCTGATTGATGCAGTCAGCGGTAGTAGTGCAGAAATCCTAGAAAGCAAGCCCCCTACGGCAAACCTTGCAAAGACCGAGCTTCTCAACACGGACACCGATGACTTCCCAACTGGTTTGCGTGAAAGCCTCAAAACAGCACCCGAGCAGGTAATCAACTCTGCTGACAGAGCTAATGCAGGAGTTATTTGGGGCTTTGGAACCGCGGTAGTTGTGATTTTGCTCGGACTTGGTTTTTGGTTCTCGCAGAACTTGTTGAATGTAAACCCAAACCCGCCAACTCCAACCGGTGGAATTATCGTTAGCGATGTCACCGGTCTTGATTACACCGAGGCCTACAACCAACTAAGTGCTCAGGAGTTGTTGGTGCTCAGGGTTTATGAACGAAGCGAGGATGTTGAACAGGGTTTTGTGACCCGAATGGAGCCAGAAGCGGGAACTGAGGTAATCCAAAACACTCCTATAACTCTCTATGTTTCCTCTGGTCCAGAATTGATAACCGTTCCTAACCTGACGGGACTAACCGAAGAAGATGCCCTGGGTCAGATCGAGAGCAATGGGCTAGAACTAGGTCGAATAAGTTCAGTAAATTCAGCAGCGGTCCCTGAGGGTGTGGTTATCACATCTGACCCGGTGGCGAATGTGCAGGTGCCGACAAATACGGTTGTAAACATTGTGATTTCCAACGGCCAGGTGATTGTCCCCGATGTTAGAAACCTAGACGTCGTTGAGGCCAGAAGAGTTCTCACCGCACCTGATGTTGGCTACACAGTCAGTGTAGAAATTCTTGATGCTGAAATCTGTCTTGGTGATCCTGGAACAGTTGTTCTGCAGCAGTCGATTCTGCCTGGGCTTCAAGAGCAGCTGCAGGAGATAACGCTATTTGTTGAATGTGTGAATCAGCCAGAACAGCCCGCTCCGGGCGATGAAGAACCGGCACCTGAGCAGCCAGCTGAGGAACCAGCGCCAGCTAACTAATTAGTGGCTGCATATCCCTTGCTTTTTCAGCAGCACCTACAAGGCCAATTGATTCCAGCCAGTTTCCAAGCATCAGATAGCCACCTTCGGTGACAACACTTTCTGGATGGAATTGAACACCGTGAATTGGTTTAGATACGTGCTCCAAACTCATAACAATACCGCTCTCGGTCTCACCGGTGATTTTCAAATCAGCAGGCACTGTCTCTCTGGTGACAGCCAGTGAGTGATAGCGGGTGGCCTTGAAGCCTTGTTTTAGGTTTTTGAACAACAAAGACTCAGTGTGGTTTACAACACTGGTTTTCCCATGCATTAATTCAGGTGCGGATTCAACGGTTGCTCCCATTGCTTCAGCTATGGCTTGGTGCCCAAGACATACTCCCAGCACCGGATAATTGGTCTCTAGGGCGTAGGCCACAATCGGAATCGATATCCCCGCACTCGCGGGGTTGCCGGGGCCTGGGCTAATTAGCACCGCATCATAGTTGACCAAAGTTGATCCGATTTCGGAAACCTCAATCGAATCATTGCGAATAACTTCGGTCTCAGCACCCAACTGTTGCAGATAGCCGTTGAGGGTGTAGACGAAGCTGTCGTAGTTATCGACAACCAAAA
>CAJXTQ010000021.1 GCA_913060985.1 uncultured Micrococcales bacterium
GCCCGGAATCAACCTGAAACAACACTGGAAACAGGCCCATCAGGGTTTCTTTGAGTCTTCAGAGCAGGTTCTGGACATGCGGTCAAAAAGTTATCAAGAACTGGCGCCAATTAACAGTTCCAATAGCTGGGTGGTCGAGGTTTTTGTGGAGTATGCAAACGGGGAGCGAAAACCGTTGAATCATTTCAACAAAAAAGCTAAAGGTGTTTTCGCGAAATTCGCAGATTCCGAAGGGCTCCAAGGAATTGATCAAGTCGAGTCACTGGCACTAAAGGCAGGTCAACGGGCAGAGATTGCCGATGGGGTAGTCACTTTAGTTGTCCCAGAGGGCTACTGAGCCCTAATTGGCTCTGGGGGCTGAATAACTCCTACTTCAAGAGCAACCACGGCCTCGAACCAACCCCGGTCCGTTTCCAAAAGGTAGCCCGGCACCAACCAACCCTGCCCCTGACTGTCTTCAATCAACAGCGTCGCCTCTCGGTGGGAATTTACTGTAAGCTCCAGCACCCCAAGGCTCCAATCTGGCTCACCCGGCATGAAGCTCAATTCATCTTCTGCATCAACAGCCCTCTCTGAGTCAGAAGTCATACTCGCATTAAGGGCTGAAGCATCTGTTTCCAATATCGTGTAATCGTAAAAGTCTCTCGGCGCGGCACCGAACCAATACCCCTCAGCAATTCTTTCCACGGCAGAGCGCGGACTTATGGTTTGGTACGAGCCGCGAAGAATTGGTTGAGCGAGGTGACCGCTAACGTTGGCTATTTGGCCGGTTTGGTCCCACCCCACGTACCACTCGATTGCGATTTGTTCACCATTGACAAAAGTAGATGCAAATGCACTTGCGCCCCACTCGTATCGCTCAACTTGGATGTCCTTCAGCTGCCCCGAGTAGCCTGCGGATGAGATAAGTCCAAATGCCTCCGCGGCCAGGGTTTCGGCTGCAGGCATAGGAACAGTCGGAAGTGGTTGACATTCCTCTCTCGGCGAGACCTCATTTTCAAGCAAGTCATCTTCAATCAAGTAGCACTCTTCAGACAGCCAATTTCGCTTTGAAGAGTAATTGATCATGCCCGAACCATGCCAATAGAGAGAAAGATAGGCGGAATCGGTTTCAAGTCTGTAGCTGGGGAAATAATCCGTTGACCATTCCTCAAGTTCGACGCTCCCACTTTCTCCAAAGATAGCGGCGAATTCTTGCAATCTATCTCGTGGATTACCTTCAATCACAAGCTCGTAGACATCACCGGCTCCAGTCGAGTCGCTTAATTCTGCGCCAGCTTTGTACTCATAGGGGTTTATCCAAGCCGGAAGAGAGTCTGAGGCGATCGAGCTTTCCATAGACGCATCTGCAGAGCGCTGCTCATTGGCCAGTGTGATAAGCGGTTGATCTGCAGTATTCGATACTCCAGTTGTCAAAAGTCCGACGGTTGCAATTCCTGCCACTGCAGTTAGACCAAAACGACCAGCTCTTGGGTTTGGAATTCTTTTTTTGGGAGCAGTTGGTGCTTTTTCCAATAACGCTTCATCCAAGTCGTAGCTCTTCGCATCAGCTGCTTGAAGCCGTTTTTGAATACCCTCGAAATCTCTTTCCATATTTGGTTTATGTCGCGTTGACTAACTTTCTTTCAAATAATCTGCGAATTTTTTTCTAACCCTGCTGAGTCGGATATTTACGGCATTTTCAGAACTTTCCACCACCCGTGCAATCTCTTTTGAGCTCAGGCCCTCGAAAGCTGATAGTGAAAGTATTTCTTGTTCGTTTGCATCCAGTTTTGACCAGGCCTGCTCAAGCCCCATCTCTGCTAAAGCAAGATGTTCAGCACTGGGAGCCGCTACAGGTGCGGCGAGACTTGCCAAGAACTTGGCGGTTACAGAACCTTTCCTTCGATGATTTGAAACCACGTATCTTGCAGTTCTATAGAGCCAGGGAAGCTCAAAGTCTTTTGGAATCTGGTCTCTTTTCTGCCAAGCAATTGCAAACACATCACTTGCAAGGTCTTCGATGAATTGCCCCTCAACCCTTCGCGCCAAATACTTTGAAATCGGCGCCAGATATTCTCGAAATACTGCCTGGAATTGTTCAGGGGTCATCTTTTCCTCCTGAAGAGCTTATGTTGGCAAGACTTAAAATTTTTCAACTTTTTTTCAAGTAACACTCAGGGTGATGGTCGTTGACCATTCCAATTGACTGCATCATCGCGTACATGGTGGTTGGACCAACAAAGCTAAGCCCTAACCGCTTTAGCTCCTTTGACAATTCGGCCGATTCCGGAGATGTTGCACGGCTGAAATCTTCGTGCTCTTGTTTCGGCTTGAAAGACCAAACCAAGTCACTGATTGAGATATCGATTTGTGACAGCAACTTTGCATTTTCGATAACCGAGGATATCTTCCTCCGATTTCTAATCAGCATCGGATCAGTCATTAGTAAATCGATGTCTTTTTCCGTCATTTGGGCGACCGCATCGATTTGGAAGTTTTTGAAGGCATTTCTCAGATGGTCTCTTCGCTTAAGAATCATCAGCCAGTTCAGGCCGGCTTGAAAACCCTCCAGACTAATCCTCTCGAATATTGGATTATCTCCTGTAACCGGTCGCCCCCACTCGTTATCGTGGTAATCAATGTACAAGTCATTCCCTGAGCACCAACCGCATCGCTGTTTGCCGTCGGCACCCCTGAAGCTATCCAACACCTTCCAGGTCTAATAACTGGCGCTTGGTAATCACTCCGTTGCCCCCCGTGTAGCCAGTAATTGCCCCGCTTGCGGCCATCACACGGTGGCAGGGGATAACCACGGCTATCGGGTTTGATCCGACAGCTCCTCCGACTGCTCGAGCTGCTTTTGGCTTTCCAATTAGGCGGGCAATTTCGCCATAACTTTTGGTCTTACCGGCCGGAATCTTGAGAAGCTCAGCCCAGACACTTTTTTGGAAATCCGTTCCCTGAGCTTCAATCGGCAAATTGAATTCAGTCCGCTTTCCAGCAAAGTATTCTTCGAGCTGATCGCAGCCTTTTTGCGTGAGCAGGTTTGGTTTCTCCAGGTCAGCTTTGCCAAAGCATATTTTTATTACGAACTCTTCATTTGCAGTGACACTAATTTCGCCCGCAGGTGTGGATATTGTTTGCGAATAATTCATTGACCAATCCATTCATAGGTCTGCTTTTCCTCTTTTAGATAGACAAAAGTCTCGGTGGTTTGAACACCATCAACTGAACGAATGCTCTCATTTATAAGACGGACAAGGTGTTCGTCATCCTTGCAAACAACCTCCAGCAATACATCAAATTCTCCAGCTGTAACAACCACTTTGGAAACTTCGGGCAGGTCCCGCATTTTTTTCGCCAATGGGCCCATAGAGCCTTGATGGCGAATTCCAATTAGCGCCTTCCGGTGGAAGCCAAGAGCTTTCGCATCTGGGATGGCGGATATCTTGATAGCTTCGGAATTTACAAGTTTGTTCACTCGCTGTCTTGCTGCAGCCTCGCTAATTCCAACCAAGTTTGCGAGCTCAGTGAAGCTACGCCTACCGTTTTCATTCAGAAGCTGGATGATCTTTCGATTGACCGAGTCGTCTATCTCTTGCGCCATATGCTTATCTTTTCAGGAAAGTTAGCTAAAAGACCAATTGGTTTCCACAATTTGGGAGACATTTGAAACGAATCCTGATTTTTCAATCAGTATTTGGCCATGAGCATTCTATTTTTGCTTCCAACGATGGTTTATGGATTGTTTCTGGGGCTGAACCAGGGAATGTGGCATCTGACCATAATTAGCGGACTAACCATGCTTGTCTGGATACTCGTCAAATCAAAAAAAGCTCCCCAAGAGAGTCAGGAGCTAGAGATTGGGCTGGCGGGAGTGGCGGTAGGAGGTCGAAGGCTTTCTTCTTGGAGTATCTTTTGGCCAACCTGGTTGAATCTAAAGTTGTTGAGATTGTTGGCAAATCCACCTGCAACTTTCTATTTGGAGAGGTTTCTAGATAGCACTGAAACCCTAAAAGCAGGTATCGATTATGAGGGTAATCCAGTAGCGCTGCAACCAATGCACACACTGGTGATAGGGCCTACCGGTAGCGGAAAGACAGAGTTTTTGAGAAATCTGATTGAGAGTTGGCCACATAAGGTGATCGCATTAGATTTCAAGGGAGGCATCGGATTTTCGAAAGCTTTTGGGATTGAGCGACTGGCCACCAACCACACCGAGGACTTAGATGAATTTTTAGATTACGTTAGCTCCGAATTGCAGAGCAGGGAGATCCAGTTAGGCTCCGGAGGAAGACTGCAACCAATGATTTTTTTGATTGATGAGTTTTCAAGCGTAATCAAGGAATCTTCCCGGGCAGCTCAATTGGTGGAGCAAGTGGCGAGCAAAGGCAGAGCATTAGAGCTACACCTATTTGCATCCAGTCAGACTCTTAGTGGCGTTTCCCGCACAGTGTTGGCCAATTGTTTGCAAAGAGTGGGAATTGGTCAAATTGATCAAGTCGATGCCATGCAAATGGGACTCAGTAAAAACAGGAGACCCAGCTTTGGGGAGGGTTGGTCCAATGCCCAGCTAGCTGAGGGCCAGCTTTACTTCAGCTTCCCTCTGGGGCAATCACAGATTTCCAGAATCAGCCAGGCTAAGACCGTGGGCTTCGGCGACTCCAAGGTTATAGACCTCTCCAGAGTGCGTGTTCAGGCCAAGACGCAGTGACTCATCCGATTTGATTGCCTCTTTCCAGCCCAAGTTCGCAAGTTTCACCACATACGGCATAGTTGCGTTAGTTAGCGCAAAAGTCGAGGTGTGAGGAACCGCTCCTGGCATATTTGTGACACAGTAAAAAACGCTCCCGTGAACCCGGAAGGTCGGTTCATGGTGGGTCGTGGGCCTGGAATCTTCGAAGCAGCCTCCCTGGTCAATCGCGATGTCGACCAGAACGCTTCCTTCGCGCATGTTCTTTACCATCTCGTTTGTAACAAGCTTGGGAGCTTTGGCGCCGGGGATTAGCACAGCCCCAATTACAAGGTCAGCATCGGTGACAGCCTTTTCCACTTCCAGCGAATTAGAAAAAATAGTGTTCAGTCTGCCGCCGTAATGGGCGTCAAGTTCCCGCAAACGAGGCAAAGATGTGTCTAAGACGGTGACCTGGGCCCCCATTCCCAAAGAGATCTCAATGGCACTTGTGCCACTGACCCCTCCTCCCAAAACAACTACTTTGGCTGATCGTGTTCCTGGAACTCCTCCAAGTAGAACGCCCAATCCTCCATTGTTCTTTTGAAGGGTTGAAGCTCCCATTTGTGGAGCTAGTCTGCCGGCAACCTCGCTCATAGGGGCGAGAAGCGGCAACTGCCTTCCAACCTGCACAGTCTCGTAGGCTATTGAGGTTGTTCCTGCATCAAGCAGTGCCTGAGTCAGTTCCTTTTCTGCAGCCAGGTGAAGGAAAGTGAAAAGTGTAAGGTCTGGTCTCAGGAATCCGTATTCGCTTGCTACCGGCTCCTTGACTTTCAGAACCATCTCAGCCGATGACCAGGTGGACTGTGCATCTGGGAGCATCTCTGCACCAACAGCAAGATATTCATCGTCTTTGATGCCTGATAGCAGACCTGCACCCGCTTGGACAAAAACCTGGTGTCCATTGTCGACTAGTGCTTTTACTCCAGGAGGTGTGATTGCTACTCTGGCTTCGCTGTCTTTGACCTCTGTTGGGATACCAATGCGCACGAGGCTCCTACTTTCAAAATGTGATTAACCGAGCTAAAGATAGCACCAAATCAGCTACTTGAAATAGAGAGCATTCCTCGGCTGGTGGCTACGTCACTACACGCTGAATCGAGAACATCCATTGCTTCCATTAGTAGAGCGTTTGAAATTGCAAGCGGAGGCAGCATTCTTATCACGTTTCCATAGGTTCCAGCACTCAGAGGAATCACTCCGCGCTCGTAACAAGCCTTCAAAATTTCCTCTGTCATCGGCGCATCGGGGTTTAGTGTTCCTGGCTCCACAATCTCTAACGACTGCATTGCACCTCTTCCTCGGCGCTCTGCTAGGAATGGGTATTTAGAGACCATCGAATCCAATTTTTCCTGCATAATCTCGCCAATTTCCAAAGCTCTATTTAGCCAAGGACCGCTCTCGAATTGCTCCATCACCGCAACGGCGGCAGCTACCGCAGTTGGTGAACCACCAAATGTACCTCCCAGGCCCCCCGGATGGCTCATGTCCATGATGTCAGCTCTTCCAACCACAGCACTTACGGGCATGCCACCGGCAATGCCCTTGGCAACTGTTACCAAATCTGGCTGGAAGCCCTCTTCATACTCGTAGGCAAACCACTTACCGGTTCTTGCCATGCCTGATTGAACCTCATCGGCAACCATGATGATGCCATTGTCTTTAGCCCATTTGCCTAAGGTGGCCAAGAAACCGGGGGCTGGAATTATGAAACCGCCCTCACCCTGAATAGGTTCGATAACCACGCAGGCAAGCTGGTCTGCACCGACTCTTTTCTCCAGATAATTGATGGCCCTCATCGCTGCCTGCTCGCCGGTCATTCCCTCTGGGTCTCTCAGTGGGTAGGACATGGGAGCGTGCGTGACAGAAGAGGCAAGTGGTCCATAGTTGGTTCCGTATGGGTGCCGCTTGAAATTCATTGCCATAGTTAGGTTTGTGCGACCGTGATAAGCGTGGTCGAAAACAGCAATTTCATTTCTTCCGGTTGCCCTTCTTGCAATTTTGACAACGTTTTCTAAAGCTTCGGCACCTGTTACAAAGAAGGCAGCCTTCTTCGGGAAATCGCCTTTCATGTTGGAAGTCAAAAGCTCTGCCGCCCGAACATAAGGCTCGTATGGGGTGACTGTAAACAGCGTATGGGTGTAGTGATTGGCTTGATTGGAGACAGCATCAACCACTTGTTGGTTTGTATGGCCAATTGTGACAACTCCAATACCACTTCCGAGATCAATGAATTGGTTGCCGTCAACATCTCTCATGATGGCGCCATCCGCGCCATCTATATAAACCGGAAGCAACGCGCCAACCCCAGCGGAGACAACCTGTTGGCGTCGAGCGTGCAAGCTTTTCGATGCCGGTCCCGGTATATCTGTTCTGAGAATTCTGCGTTGCTCTAAATCCATGCGCCAATTGTAGGTCCAAACTCGTGAATATTCCTTTTCCAAACGCCGAATGTTCAGCTAGCTCTAAGCTGGAGCAATGCAAGCTAAGAAGGTAATTGTCTTGGGCTCCACGGGGTCAATTGGAACCCAGGCCCTTGAGGTGATCGGAAACAACCCGGAGAGATTTGAACTCGTTGGTATCGCTGCAGGAGCTAACAGAGATCTCGCATTTGAGCAGGCAAAGCGCTTTGGCTTAGATAAGTCAGTGATTGCTTTCGGATCTGATCAGGCATCACAGATGGCTAAAGATGTTGATGCTGATGTTGTCTTGAACGGGATTACCGGGTCGGTCGGGCTGGGGCCAACACTTGCAACCCTTGAAAGCGGGAAAACCCTGGCCCTAGCCAACAAAGAGTCATTGATTGTCGGTGGAGAGCTGGTGAAATCAATTGCCAGTCCTGATCAGATTGTTCCAGTTGATAGCGAGCACTCTGCTCTCGCCCAGTGTTTGTGGGCGGGAGACGCAAAAGAGGTCGCTCGGCTTATTCTGACTGCCAGTGGGGGACCATTCAGAGGCTTTAGTAGAAGTGAATTGGAGAAAGTTACTCCTGCCCAGGCATTGGCTCATCCAACCTGGGTTATGGGTCGGGTGGTTACCACAAATTCAGCCACACTGGTGAATAAAGGGCTGGAGCTAATCGAGGCTCATCTACTTTTTGATGTTGAATTTGAACGTATTGCGGTGACTGTCCATCCTCAGTCCATTGTTCACTCAATGGTTGAATTTGTGGATGGCTCAACAATCGCACAGTGCTCTCCACCGGATATGAAACTCCCAATTGCGCTTGGAATGAGTTGGCCAGAGCGGACCCCGGGAGCAGTTAGTGCTCTTGATTTTTCAAAATCTCAGCAATGGCAGTTCGAACCCCTGGACGAGGGTGTTTTCAGCGCCATAAGACTTGCAAGGCAAGTTGGCCAGGAGGGCAAAACTTATCCTGCTGTCTACAACGCCAGCAATGAACAGGCTGTTGAGGCTTTTCACGATGGAAAAATTGGCTTTTTGCAAATAACCGAGATCATTGAGAGATCGGTGGAGGCCCATCAACCGGAATCGGAAACGACCATAGAGACTGTCTTGCAAGCCGAACAGTGGGCAAGGGAATTCGCGGATGGCCTAATTGACCAAATTCACAGCTAGGCGGGGTATCGTTTTGGTGTGGAGACGGT
>CAJXTQ010000022.1 GCA_913060985.1 uncultured Micrococcales bacterium
CACGTGATCCGGTTGCAACCATCTGCAATCGCTCTCTCTGAATCTGATCAGTCCCTAGCGTTGGTAAACGATCAGGGTCTTTACCTCGCAAGTTTGAATTCCAGCGACAATCAATTGATTGATCCCAGGGATAACATCATCAAGCCACATTTTGATGCCGATGGATATCTGTGGTCAGTGGCGACTGAGGGTGGCGTAAACGTCTACAAAGATGGCCAACTATCAACTTTGGTTGAATCGGGAAGCCAAACACGAATTGATTTTGCTCTCTCTCCAGAGGGAGCGAGACTGGCCGAGATCGTGGTCGAGGATGAGGCCACAAGACTTCAGGTCAGGGGAGTTGTTAGGGATAGTGATGGTCAGCCGAGGGCTTTGACCGAGCCTATTCCCGTTCGTTCTGCAAGGCCTCAGCTTGTTT
Source organism: uncultured Micrococcales bacterium (assembly GCA_913060985.1). Lineage (GTDB taxonomy): Bacteria > Actinomycetota > Actinomycetes > Actinomycetales > Microbacteriaceae > CAJXVY01. Next base: position 419 of record CAJXTQ010000022.1, read on the forward strand.
CTTGGCTTGGTGAAAACCAGTTGGCACTGGTCGAGAGATCGGTGACCGATTCCACGATTCTCTCGGTTGGCTCTCTGCTTGGAGAGACTGAGGATACAATCAGCCCCCCGGTTCTTATAGAGGACATGACCACAGTCGCTAGCTCCGTTTATGTGTTAAGCCCTCTAGGAGAGGTTTGGTCGAGATTTGGCAACTCGTGGAGGGTATTGGTCACAGACGGCAGAAGTCTGAATACTGCTAGGTAGTTTCCACAGTTTTCAAATATTTCTGCAGATGAAATTTATTCAAGAAAGTATTGAAAAATGTTTTCTGCGATCTTTCCTGTTTTTTGCCTTGGCTGTAAAAAGTTCAACGAGTTCATCTGTCGGGAATGCGCACAGGCCGCAAGAATAAACCTTGAGCAAAGGCGGGAAGGGTTTAGTTTTCACGCAAGCTTTCGCTATGAGGGATTGATAGCTGAGGCCCTTCACAGAGCCAAGCAGCAAAATCAATTTGGCTACCTAAAAGCTCTGGCTGGCTTGCTTAGGAAGTCTCTGCCGCTGACTGGAAATCTTTGTTTGGTTCCACCCTCAACGAATAAAGCTTTCAGAAAAAGAGGGTTCAATCCGAGTTTTGAACTTGCGAAGCTTGCTGGTTTCAATGTCAGCAGGGAAATCATCAGGGTCAGGCAAACCGATTACCAGCAGGGGCTTGATTCCTATTCACGACAAAACAACATCGAGAGCGCTTTCAAGGTCAAAAAAAGAGGCAGCTTCTTTTTGTTTGATGACGTTGTTACAACCGGTGCAACAATTCGAGAGATGCGCAGAGCTGTGGAGGATGCTGGGGGAGAGGTTGCTGGCATATTTGCTCTTTGCTCAACCAGCCCAAAAGGTGCAAACTAGTCACTACAGAAGCAACTGATCAGATACTGGAGGAATCATGGAACTTCGTTACAGCACCAAAAACTTAGACATATCTGACAGGTTTAGGGAATACGTAGAAGATCGCAGCGGCAAGGTCGAACAGCTGGCTCACAAACCTCAAGAGCTGCACATCAAGATCACCCGCTATGAGCACGACAGAAATGATGGCCAGCGCGAGCAGGTTGAGCTGACAGTTTACGAGCCGGGTCATGTGGTTAGGGCTGAGGCTCGTTCAGAAGACAAATTCGCGGCTTTTGACATTGCCTTTGGGAAGCTTACGGAGAGGCTAAGACGCTACGCCGACAAGCACAAAGCTCACCGAGGTAGTGGTCACCACAACAAAGGCGCCAGTGAGCTGAGTGCAAATAACTTCGCCGACATTGATGTGGTTCCGGTAGAACGTGATGTTTTGGAGGCTGCCACAGGTGAGATTCCAATCGTTGAGGAAAGCCAAAGCCCCTTCGTTATTCGCGAAAAGGTATTCAAGGCACAGCCTATGACCGCTGAGCAAGCGGTTGATCGAATGGAGCTTGTTGGCCACGATTTTTACCTCTTCCATAACTCCGAAAACGACAAGGTCAGCGTTGTTTATCGGAGAAAGGGATGGAGCTACGGAGTTATTAGCCTGAAGTGAAACCTTTAGACTAGAACTATCTAATCAGGAGAAAAACTTGGCATCAGTCATAGAGAAGCTATTGCGCGCCGGCGAGGGCCGCATTCTCAAAAAACTCGGAACCATCACAAAAAACGTAAATGCTTTGGAAGATTATTTCGAGGATCTCACGGATGAGGAACTCCAGCAGGAGACTGCAAACTTCCGCAAGCGTTTTTCCGAAGGGGAGAGTCTTGATGATCTGATGCCTGAGGCTTTTGCGGCGGTCAGGGAGGCTAGCAAGAGAACAATTGGCCTAAGGCCCTACGATGTTCAGGTCATGGGAGCGGCCGCTCTGCACATGGGCAACATTGCGGAGATGAAGACTGGTGAGGGAAAGACTTTGGTGGCGACACTCCCTGCCTATTTGAATGCCATTGCGGGACGTGGAGTTCATATCGTCACAGTCAACGACTTCCTGGCGGGATACCAGTCGGATTTGATGGGTCGAGTCTTCAGAGCCTTGGGTATGACCACCGGATGCCTTATCTCAGGTCAGGAGCCGAATGTTCGAAAAGAGCAGTATCTCGCTGACATTACCTACGGAACCAATAATGAGTTTGGTTTTGATTATCTTCGGGACAATATGGCTTTGGACAAGTCAAGCCTTGTCCAAAGGGGTCATTATTTCGCGATTGTCGATGAGGTCGACTCTATTCTGATTGACGAGGCGAGAACTCCGCTGATCATATCTGGGCCAGCACAAGGCGATGCAAATAGATGGTTTGGAGTTTTCTCAAAACTTGTTCAACAAATGACAGTCGACGAGGACTTTGAAGTTGACGAGAAGAAGCGGACAGTTGGTGTCTTAGAGCCTGGAATTGAAAAAGTCGAAGACTATCTCGGAATTGACAATCTCTATGAGGCTCAAAACACACCACTCATCTCGTTTCTGAACAACGCAATCAAAGCTCAGGTGTTGTTCAAGAAGGACAAAGACTATGTGGTTGTTGGGGATGAGGTGCAGATTGTTGACGAGCACACGGGTCGAATTCTCCCTGGCCGCAGATATAACGAGGGCATGCACCAGGCGATTGAAGCCAAGGAGGGCGTTCCCATCAAGGCAGAGAACCAGACCCTTGCCTCAATTACTTTGCAGAATTACTTCAGGCTTTACGACAAACTCTCTGGAATGACCGGTACCGCCGAGACAGAGGCGGCCGAGTTCATGTCCACCTACAGTCTCGGTGTTGTTCCAATCCCAACCAATAAGCCAATGGTCAGGCAAGACAAATCAGATTTGATCTACAAAAACGAAGAGGTCAAATTTCAGATGGTGGTTGAAGATATTGTCGACCGCAATAAAACCGGCCAGCCAGTTTTGGTTGGTACCACCAGTGTTGAAAAAAGCGAATACCTCTCATCACTGCTTTCCAAGCAGGGCATACGACACGAGGTTCTGAATGCAAAAAACAATGCATCTGAGGCCCAGATTGTCGCACAGGCCGGACGACTTGGTGCTGTAACAGTTGCCACCAACATGGCAGGTCGTGGAACCGACATTATGCTCGGCGGAAACGCAGAGTTTCTGGCAGTTGCGGAGGCCAAAGCCAAGGGCCTTGATCCAAACGAGGATCCTGAGCGTTACGAAGCTGAGTGGGACGCGATCTTCCAAAGAGTCACCGAGCAGGTGACCGCGGAGGGGGATAAGGTTCGTGAGGTTGGTGGTCTGTATGTGCTTGGAACAGAGAGACATGAATCTCGCCGAATTGACAACCAGCTTCGCGGTCGTTCAGGACGCCAGGGCGATCCTGGAGAATCTCGTTTTTACCTTTCACTGACAGATGACCTGATGCGCCTTTTCAACTCAGGCGCAGCCGCTTCAATAATGAACCGCGGTGGTATTCCAGACGACCAGGCAATTGAGTCCGGGGTTGTTTCGAGGGCAATTGCCTCTGCGCAGTCCCAGGTTGAGGGTCGTAACGCTGAAATCCGCAAAAACATCTTGAAATATGACGATGTTATGAACAATCAAAGACTTGCTATTTATGCGGATCGAAAGAGGATTCTTGAAGGTGACGATGTTCAGGGCACCATCATGCAGTTTTTGGAAAGCTCACTGAAGCTTATTGTTGAAGAGAAAATACCAGCTGGCAATGCCGACTGGGAGTTGGAGGAGCTTTGGGAAGAGCTTCGCAAGATCTACCCAATCGGTCTGGAAATTGAAGAAGTTATGGCTGAGGCGGGCTCGCGAACAAAGGTTACGCGCGAATGGCTCCTAGAAGAAATTCTCAGTGATGCCAAATTGGCCTATCAGCGCCGAGAAGCTGAACTCGGCGAGGAAATCATGCGTGATTTGGAGCGTAGGGTAATCCTCAGCGTATTGGACCGACGCTGGAGAGACCACCTTTATGAGATGGACTATCTAAAAGAAGGAATCGGTCTTCGTTCGATGGCTCAACGAGACCCACTTGTTGAGTATCAACGTGAGGGTCATGCAATGTTTGTCGACATGATGGCGGGCATACGAGAAGACACTGTTTCTTCAATGTTCAAAGTTGAGCTGAAAAAGGCTCCAGAGTTAGATGCCCCAAAGCAGGGCGAGTTGACACTGAGTGCACCTTCTGAGAGTGGAGGAGTTAAGGTTCAAAAGGGCGACCAGGTTCAGGAAAGTCGACCAGCTCCGCAGCGACCCGCAGCACAGGCCAACCTAAACCGAGCTCAACGGAGAGCCGCCGCAAAGAAGCCCCCGAAAACTGGTCCTGGAAGTTCTTTTTTCAAGTCCTAGATAAGCTCAATGTGCGTCACCCGCCATCGGGTGAAGACTATATCCAGCCGCATGCTGATTGCCTGAATTGACTTCGCTGACTTGACCAGCACGACTGCCTCGATTGCGTTTTTTCGACTTGGAAAGATCTCCGCTTTGAGAACGCGGAAGAATTCACGCTGATTAGCCTGATTGTTTCTGGCACGAGCTCTGTTTTTCAAGATGTGTTCGTGTGAGACCTGTAGATATGTCTCCTCGCTCAGCCATTTTGATAGCTGCTCGGGTTGCCGCATACCTCCCAATATGTCGGCATAAACCTGTCCGATTTGGGCAACAATTTGCCTAGCCCGTGCCTGATCTTCTGATTTTTTGGTCATTATTACCCCCGTTCTTGATCGAGAATTTGAAAATAGCCAATGGCTTTGATTTTCACTAGTACCCCATTTGGTGGTTGTGGATAACTTTCGAAAAAAGTCCCGGCCTGTGGAAAACCTCGGAGAACACTTAGCGGATGGGGACATTGTTTATCGCATGCGACTGAGAAAACTTAGAAACAGACTTAATCCCTTGGTACTCGTTACCGCCTCTTTAGCATTGGCGTTGTTGGTGGTTTTCTATCTGCAGTTGGCTAGGCCCGTACCCGAGGTTTTGGTTGCGAAGCAGGATTTGGCGGAGGGAACAGAAATCAGCATCGGTGATTTTGATTCCGTTGGAATCGACTTGGGATTAGCCGGTGAGGCATACTTCACAATCGATCAGTTTCCTGCTGGCGGCATTTTGGCAAGGTCGATAACTGCCGGTGAGGTGTTGGCACGATCCCAGGTATCTAAGTTTTCAACCCCCGGTTATTCAGTTATTAAGTTCAAACCAGAATTACCAATCGCTGAAAGTCTGCAGATTGGTGACCAAGTCTCAGTATGGGTTGTTAGCGGAGAACAGTTTGAACAACTAGACCCCGCAGTTCAAATTAGCTTGGGAAGACTAATTAGTGTTCAGCCTGGAGAAGGACTATTTGCCGACGAACTACCATTTGTTGAGATATCAATCCCTGAAATTACGTTGCCGGAGGTTTTGAAATCCATGGCGGCAGCAGATCGGGTCTATCTTGTTGAGCCGGGAACATGAAAAAAACCGGAAAGATAATTTTTGACGAAAGCTCTCAAATCACTTCTTTTTGGGGGACTGGTTCGAGTGGCGCAACTTCCTACGCCTTGGAATATGCAACCCAGCTTGCCAGGCACGGACGAAAAACGCTGTTAGTTGATTTTGATCTCATGGATCCGACCATGATGGTCTATTTAGCGGTTGATGAGTATCCAAGTGGGTTGCAGGCAGGATTGAGACTGGTTGGCCAGCAAAGACTCGATCCGACTGTCATTCCTGAGCTTACGGTGCAATCCAAGCAGGATAGAAATCTCTATTTTTTGGCAGGACTTCCAGCCCAAGGGAGGTTTGAAGCGATTGATAATGGCATCTCGGCATCTATGCTTCGAGCTTTTTCATCATGGTTTGACGAATTAGTGGTGGATTTGGGAAAGATAATGCCGGAAGTTGTCAGTCCTAAAGTATTTGTTCTGCAACAAGAGGTATTGGCTGAGTCTGACGCTGTTTATGGCGTATTCAGGGCTGATCCTGAGGGGATAGCCAAACTGTTTTGGTTGCCGATAACGGAATATCTGCTTGCCAACCTCTATCGCCCGGGAAGCCTCGGTGCCGGAGGAAAGAAGGCCATGAAAGCCGTGGTTGCTGAAGTGAGTGGAAGTTCCGTCATTCAGGTTGTCGAAGAGGACGAGCAATTGGTCAGGGCGTTAGCCAAGGCAATCTCAGTTGGCGATGTTTCAAAGAAGAGTCCTATTAGTCAAGCAGTAAGCCAGCTCATACAAAACAGACAAGATACGTCTGGATAGACTTCTCGGGTGAGCTCTTTCTGGCAAAAAACCTCTGTGGCTGAGTCAAGTGTTGTTTGGCTTGAGGCACTCATGGCGGACTGGCAGCTCATCGCTGATTTGGCTTTCGCGGACTTGGTGATGTGGGTACCTACCAAAGAGGGGTTTATTGCCGCAGGTCACGCAAGGCCGTCTTCCGCTGCAACAAGGTTTTATCGAGACATAACTGGAAATTTCCCTCAGCGAAATTGGGAAGTTCAGATTGAAATCGCCTGGAAGGAAAGGGCAATTTCGACCTCCGCGGGGAGTCGAGACTACGACAACCCTGATCAGTTGACGGCGATTCCAGTGATGTCCCCAGCAAAAGAAATAATCGCAGTAATTACCCGGCACACCTCAAATCGAGCAGGGTTTTATTCAAACAAACTCGAAAAGGCATACCTGTCTTGCGCCAATGATCTTTTGAATATGGTTAGCACTGGCGATTTTCCCAACAAAGACGCTGGAACTGGTCCTCGTAGAGGTGCACCAAGAGCTAATGACGGCCTAATCAGGGTTGACAGCGATGGGCGCGTGACATTTGCAAGCCCCAATGCTCTGAGTGCGTTCAATCGAGCCGGAATTCAGGGCGAGCTCGAGGGGGAGATTCTTGCCGAACTTGCCGTAAAAGGCAATGATTCACTTCTTCAAGTAGATGAGGGTCTGCCAATGGTGCTCAGCGCTAAAGACAGTTGGAGAAGTGACCTAAGTACCCTTACCTCGACAATCTCAATTCGTTCAATTCCCTTGATGAAGGACGGGTCGCGAATTGGTGGTTTGATCCTTGTTCGAGACGTTACCCAGCTCAGGGACAGGGAACGAGAGCTTATGACCAAAGACGTGACAATTAGGGAGATCCACCACCGAGTGAAGAATAATCTGCAGACGGTTTCCAGTTTGCTTAAGATCCAGGCTCGAAAATCAGAGAGCGAAGAGGTGAAGAACTCTCTGCAGCAAGCTTTGAGAAGAGTAAATGCAATTGGATTGGTCCATGAGGCATTGAGTGAGGTCAGTCAGCAAGATGTTGAATTTGATGATGTTTTCCAACAAATACTTCGCCTAGTCGGCGAGCTATATGCAAGCTATCACGCAACCGTTGAGACCAATATCGAGGGAAAGTTTGGTGTCCTTCCAAGCGAGCGAGCCACCCCGCTGGCAATTGCGTTGACTGAGATTGTTTCAAATGCAGTCGAGCATGGCCTAAAAGACCGTAGCGGGGTTGTCACAGTGACGGTAAACAGAGACTCAAAACGCTTAGATATTGAAGTAACAGACGATGGTCACGGAATGCCTGAGGGCAAAGAGGGTTCGGGCTTGGGCACCCAAATAATTAGAAGCTTGGTTGAAGGCGAGTTGCGGGGGAGTATTGCTTGGACAGCACCGATCCGCGGTGGAACCCGAGTTAAGCTCTCTATTCCCTGTTAGCCGGCCCTGCGGGCTCTTGCATACTTGCGCTTTAGCGAGCGACGCTCGTCTTCGCTGAGCCCACCCCAAACACCGGTGTCCTGATTTTCGCGGATTGCATATTCAAGGCACTGGGCGGCTACGTCACATTGTCGACAAATTGATTTGGCCTGTTCAATCTGCTCCAGAGCGGGTCCGGTGTTTCCTACAGGGAAGAAGAGTTCTGGATCCTCATTGAGGCATCGAGCTTCATTCAGCCAAGACATGTCCATAT
>CAJXTQ010000023.1 GCA_913060985.1 uncultured Micrococcales bacterium
ATTCTATGTTGTGTCCGAGGGGGGACTTGAACCCCCACCCTCTTATTCGAGGACTAGCACCTCAAGCTAGCGCGTCTACCTATTCCGCCACCCGGACCGGTGAGTGAGCCGCATAAATCTAACACGAATCCCAAATGCTTGGGGATAAGCAATTTGGGGACTACCGTGTTGCTATGAGCGATTCACGTCAGGCTTTAGAGAAGCTTATCAGCGCTTTGGAGAGACACTACGAGCTGATCAGTCAAAACCATGGCGGCAATGATGAAATCATCATTCAAGCCGTGGGCCAGATTGAAGATGCTTTCTTGGACTACGAAGAGGCCATCGGTGATGAGTTCGATGAATTCCTGCCTTTGGAAATTGCTGAAGACGAATGAGTTTTATTGAAGCCCTGATACTCGGCTTAGTTCAGGGTCTTACCGAATTTCTGCCCGTATCTTCCTCGGCACACGTTCAAATAGCTCAAGAATTATTAGATTTGAGCGAGATCTCAAGACCTCAACTAACCGCCTTTATCGCGATTATTCAACTAGGGACAGAATTGGCGGTGCTGCTTTATTTTGCAGGGGATATCGTTCGAATTATCAAAAGTTGGACCCAAAACGGATTTCAGAAGTTTTCAAACCAGCCAACGGAATCCAGATTGGGTTGGCTGGTAATCATAGGAACAATTCCGATTGTTGCTCTCGGTCTTTTGTTTGAATCTCAAATCGAAAACGAACTGAGAAGTCTTACGGTGATTGGACTCACGCTGATCATATTTGGTATAGCGCTCGGCCTTGCCGATTGGTTGGGTCCGAAATCAAGAGAGATCTCTGAAATCCGGCTCAAAGACGGCGTGCTTATAGGCCTTGGGCAGGCGATGGCTTTGATACCCGGGGTTTCCAGATCCGGTGGTTCAATAACGGTGGGCAGAATGCTAGGACTTACGCGTGAGGCGGCGACCAGGTTCAGTTTCCTAATTGCAATCCCAGCCGTATTGGGGGCGGGTTTTTATCAGTTCCTGAGTAGCTATGCCGATCTGCCAGCCGAGTTGCTTATTTCCACGCTTATTGCAACCGTTGTAAGTTTTCTGGTTGGTTACGCAGTGATTGCATTGCTGTTGGCTTATGTGAAGAGAGGCAGTTTTCTCCCATTTGTCATATGGCGAGTAGCTGTGGGTGTATTCGTTTTGACCCTGGTCTAGAACCCTTTGCCCTCATCAGGTTTGTCTTTGTTTTGCTGAAGATACTTCTCAAATTCGAAAGCTAGCGCTTCGCCGTCAATCTGTTCACTATCCATCGAGTCTCTCCGCTGCTCAAGCGATTCGATGTAATTCGCCATCTCGTCATCTTGTTCAGCGACTTCATCTATTCCGCGTTCCCACTCAAATGACTGCTCGGCAAGGCTTGAGCTGTCGAGACCTGCGGCCACGACATCCTCGACCGATTGCAAGAGAGCAAGGGCCGCCTTTGGGGCGGGGGTGTTGTGGACATAGTGTGGAACAGCCGCCCAAAAACTTAGAAATGGGATGTTTTCAAGCTGCAACCTTTCGGCAATAATGCTCAGAATGCCGACCGGACCTTCATATTGAGGCAGCTCCGCGCCATGAATATCTCTAACTTCTTTGTAAGGAGAGCTTTTGAAAACCTGGATCGGACGTGAGTGAGGAACATCGGCAAGCATTGCCCCCAGAAACAAAACCGTTTCAATGTCTCTGTCCTCAATAAACTCCATGATTTCATCGGCGAACGCTCTCCACTTGCGAGAGGGCTCAGGGCCGGTCAGAACAAAAAGGTTGGCCATTTTTGGAAATGCCTCAATAACTTCGTTTGTGGCGCCAATAAGTTCAGTCGTAGGCCAAATCAGTTCTCTTTTTCCATCCTCAACATTTTTGACAATCGGTCGCGAAAACTGAAAGTCGTAATAATCCTCCGGGTCGATGCTCTCCAGCACCATCCCGCCGATCTGGGTGACGATCTCATTTGCGGCCAGGGTCGCCCCCTCTGCCGCGTCGTTCCAACCCTCAAAAGCTATTACAAGGGTTCTGGAGTCAAAAATTGAAGTCAAGCCGACCTTTCCGTTGCCCTGAAACTCTAATTCATTCGCAGACTAAACTCATAGGCGATGACAAAACAAACCTTTCAGGCAGTTCTTTGGGATATGGACGGAACACTGGTAGACACAGAACCCTACTGGCTGAAAAGCGAGCAAGCATTTGCAGAACGCCACAACGCTGATTGGGAGTTCGGGGATGTCGAGCAATTTATTGGGTACTCGCTCTATGACACTGCCGATATCCTTCGGAAAAAGTTCAACCTGCAGGACTACACGGATCAACAAATAATCGACGAGCTGACAGTCGGGGTTGTTGAGCAAATTGAGGATAAGTTGCCTTTTAGACCAGGAGCGCTTGAACTTTTATTAGAACTGAGGCAGAAACAAATTCCAACCGCACTTGTCACCATGAGCATGAGTGAGATGGCGAAAAGCGTTGTCAGTCGAATTCCTTTCAAGGCTTTTGATGTGGTTTTAGGAGGAGACCAGGTGCAGTTTGGCAAGCCACATCCTGAGCCCTACATAACCGCAGCCGAGAAACTGGGGTTTGACCCTGCTGAGTGCATAGCCTTGGAGGATAGTAAAACTGGTCTCACAAGTGCAGAAACCGCAGGCACGGTGGCCATTGGAATTCCACACATAGCAAAGATTCCAACCCAACCTGGAAGAATTCTGATTGACTCCCTCTCAGGCGTCGATGTCGCCAAATTGCAAGAGATTTATGAGGCAAACCGTGGATAGGCCAGAAATTTTTCAAACGGGCGACCGGGTGCAACTAACCGGACCAAAAGGTCGATTGAATACTTTTACCCTGAGTCCTGGGGGCAAATGGGGCTCCCATAAAGGTGAGATTCTTCATGATCAAATTATTGGAATAGCCGAGGGAAGTGTCATTACCAACTCGGCTGGCGTTGAGTATTTGGCACTCAAGCCATTGCTAACTGATTTCGTTCTTTCTATGCCCAGAGGTGCGAACATCATCTACCCGAAGGATGCTGGCCAGATTATTACCCAGGGGGATATTTTCCCTGGAGCAAAGGTTGTCGAGGCTGGGGTTGGCTCTGGAGGACTAGCAAGCTACTTGCTAAGAGCAATTGGCAAAGATGGTCAGCTGATGAGCTTTGAGAAACGTGATGAGTTTGCTCAAATTGCCGAATCCAATGTTGTCACCGAGCTGGGCCATAAGCCAAAAAACTGGTCAATAACGGTTGGTGCCCTGGAGCAGGAACTTCCCAAGAAGGTCAAGCCAGGGAGTGTTGACAGGGTGGTTCTTGACATGCTTTCCCCGTGGAATTGCATAAATGAAGTCAGTGAGGCTCTAAGGCCCGGGGGAGTGCTGGTGGTTTATGTAGCTACCGTCACCCAATTATCCAGAGTCACTCAGGCAATCGAGCAAACCTCTGGCTACACCGCTCCCGTTGCTCAAGAAACCATGGTCAGAGGTTGGCATGTGCAAGGACTGGCGGTTAGGCCCGAACACAGAATGATTGCTCATACGGGTTTTTTGGTGTTTGCAAGACGACTGGCCCCGAACACCGTTTTGCCGAAATTCAAAACCACTCGAGCAAGCAAGACCCAATACTCGGAAGAGGATCTAGAAATATGGACTCCGGAGGCTTTGGGGGAGCCGAATGCTAGTCCGAAAAAAATACGCAAGAATGTACGTAAGGCGGACGCCGCAAAGCAAGCAAAACTATCCAAAGGTGGTAAAGACATTGAAGAAAACTAGTTCACTGGCAGCCCTTGCCCTACCCGCAGTGATGCTTGCTGGCTGCGCTCCTGCCGAATCTGCAGTTGAGCAGTCTGATTTCCTTTGCGACCCCGCTCCAAGTGGTGAGGCTAGCGAGGTTATTGAAATCACCGGCGAAAAAGATGGGGATATTGAATTAGTCTTCCCAACACCACTAAATACCGATTCCACCCAAACCACCATCATTGAGTCAGGAGAGGGTAGAGAGTTCACTGGGGAGGCGTTGGGCAGATTCCAGTATTCGATATACAACGGCTCAACTGGTGAATCAATCGGCTCCACGGGTTTCGCGGGCGATCAACTGGCTAAGGTCTTCGCCACCGCCGATGGAATCCCTGATTTTTGTTCAGCGCTAACAGGTGTTCCTATGGGGAGCAGTTTGGTCACAGTCTTTACGCCACAGGACTTTCACAACGGTCAGGGCAACCCAGACTTTGGAATTGGAGCTGAGGATTCAGTTGTGATGTATGTAGAGCTAGAGGACTTTGCATATCCTCGGGCAACCGGCGAGGCACAAGCGCAGCAAGCTGGCTATCCCACCGTAGTTCTCACATCAACTGGTCAGCCAGGAATTCAACCGCTTGAGAGCGATGCTCCGGAGGAATTCAAGCGAAACATCTTGATTGAAGGTTCTGGTGAAGAGGTGCAAATCGGCGATGTTGTGAATGTTCACTACTCAGGTTGGACCTGGGAGGGTGTCCAGTTTGATTCAAGCTGGGATCGTTTGCGGCCAGCTGAGTTCACTGTCACCCCGCAGAGCCTGATCCAGGGTTTTGTAGAGGCACTTGAAGGGGTCAAAGTGGGTTCACAGGTGATTGCAGTTATACCCCCAGAGCTTGGTTACGGGGATACCGGCACCGGGACTATACCTGGCGGCGCAACTCTGGTTTTTGTTGTAGACGTGCTTTCAATTGACTGATGGAAAAGGCATCTCAGACTGAGCGACTACTGAACCTAGTCTGTGTCTTGCTAACCAGTGAAATTGGACTCACTAAAACAGAGATTTACCAATCGGTTCGCGGCTATCAGCAAAAATCCGACGGCAATCCTGAGAGCCTCATAAAACTTTTTGAAAGAGACAAAAACCTCATTCGCGAGTATGGAGTTCAGCTTGTAAGCGACAAAGAGGAAAACCATCAAAATGCTCGATACAAAATAGCCGACGGAGAGTTTGCGTGGCCTGAGGATCTTGAATTATCGGGTAGGCAGTTGGAGCTTCTGGAATTGGCGGCGATGGCGTGGTCAAAAACATCAATTCAAAACTGGGCCGATTTTGGACTGATAAAACTTAGGGCACTCGGACACAATGTTGATCACTCAATTATTGGCATCGCACCAAGAATCACAACTGCTGATCAAAATTTCGAATCTCTTTCAAAGGCAATCTTGGACAGAGTGGCTGTAGGTTTCAACTACATCAAGCTGGACTCAAAAGAACCTGAAAAAAAGACTGTTGTTCCCGGAAAAATAAGGAATATCGAGGGTGAGTGGGTGCTACTGGCCAAAGATATAGCTACTGACGAAGTGAAAAACTACCTGCTTAGGCGAATTGTCTCTGATGTCCAATTTGGGGAGCCTGCAGCAGAAATATCACCATCTGAGCTTGAAGAAGCGGAGACTGAGCTTGAGAGGTTCATAGGCAGCAACAAGGCCACCCTGCTAATCAGGCCGGACTCAGAGGCTGAATTCAGGTATGGGAAATCTGGCGAAATTCAGCTCAACTTTATGGATCAGGAGCTACTTGCCGAGGACATCCTGGACTTGGCGGGCGATATCAGAGTTTTAGCTCCAGAATCTCTGAAAAGCAGGGTTGACAACGCGATAAGAAGGGTCGTGAACGATCATGCCTAGCGTTGGATTGACCAACCAGGACTTGTTTGGAATCTCACTTTCAATCAGTGGATACCTGCAACGAAATAACAACAAAGTCTCCGTTGAGCAGGCCTGTGAGCATTTCGACATAACCAAAAGCCAGCTTAGAAAACTAATCAGCACTCTGTTTACCTTAGAAAACCTAAAAACAACCGATTTCTACTTTGATTTCGATCTCGACGCCTTTGACAAAAAAGGCATCCTGAAGCTAAACCGTCAAGCGCTTATAAGTCAGCCCCCAAAGCTTTCAAACCAGCAAGTGTCAGCTTTGGCAATGGGGTTGGAATACCTCTCGAATTTTGAAGAACTGGCCGATGACCCGGAACTTTTGCAATTGATGAAGATCTTTGGGGCAAGTCCAAAAAGGCAGGCGCAAGAGAACGAAAAGGGTGAGCTTCTTTCAATTCTGAGAGAGTCAATCACCAATCAAAAACAAATTACCTGCGAATACATAAACACTAAGGGCGAAAGAGGTGAGCGCAGGCTGGAGCCTCTCAGAATAGACCTTGTAAACGGCCTCTACTACCTTCGCGCTTTCTGCCCAAAGAATTTACAGGTTCGGAGTTTCAGACTGGATCGGATGAAAAACCCAAGTATCACTGATGCGGACCTCACTAAGAAGGCCAAGAAGGCGTTTCTCAGTGAGGACATAAACGCTGCGACCGATGAAGAAAAATTGGTTGAAGTTTCAGTAGATTTGCAAGCAAAGGATTTCTTCAGAAGCTTCTCTTCAAAACAAGCTCCTCAACTTGTTGAGGGAAGATTAATCGGAAAAATCCATACAGGCGATTACTCTTCACTCGCGCGGCACGTAATTGCCAGGGGAGGACGAGTTAGAGTCTTGGCACCCAGAGAAGCTGTCGAGGCAGTCGCACAAGCTGCTCAAAAGCTAAATGTTTCAACACCCGAGGACGAGGATTAGGGTTTAAGGGTGGAAAGTTACTGGATAATAATTTGGGGTGTGGTTGGAGCATTCTCTGTTGGCTACATCTTCTATCTCCTCTACCAACTCTTTTACAAAAGCAAAAATCTAATTCAGGTGGCAAGTGAATTACAGCAAGCCGCTATCGAGGCCAGGCAAAAGTCGTCTGAAAAGTCAGAGGGGTTTGAAAAAGCAGATGCGACCGACCCGAATACACTTTTTGAGCTCTTGGGTCAAAGACGAAAGCGCAAAAGGCAAGTTGAGCGCAAAAAGCAGGCTAGACAGCGTAGGCTGATAGCAAGGATTTCCAAGATTGAAATCAATGAAAGGTTTAGATAAATGGCAGGATTACGTGGCTGGGAATGGGTAATCATTCTTGTCATTGTGCTTTTGTTGTGGGGTGCACCAAAACTACCTGCGCTGGCAAAAAGCCTTGGGCAGTCGATGAAGATTTTCAAAAAAGAGATTCGAGACGAAACCAAGGATAAAAAGGCCAACGACGACAAGTCCGAGTAATGGCTAGGGGAAAGAACCCCGAGCGCAAGATGAGCCTTGCTGACCACCTGCGGGAGCTCAGAAAGAGACTTTTCTGGATAGCTGGTTTCATTTTGATCGGGACTGTCGGAGGATGGTTTCTTTTTGAACCGGTGTTCTCCCTGTTGCAACAGCCGATTCTTGACCTGAGCCAACGCCAAGGCGTGAACGCAACTGTCAACTTTGGGACAATAGTCAGCGCCTTTGACCTTAGAATCCAGGTTTCAATTTTTCTGGGGTTATTGGTGTCATCGCCCTTTTGGCTTTACCAAGTTTGGGCTTTCGTTACCCCGGGTCTAAAGAAGAACGAAAGGCGCTACTCGGCAGCGTTTATCGCAAGTGCCGTTCCGCTGTTTTTGATTGGAACGTATATCGCTTGGATATCTCTTCCGAACTTTGTTGTTGTCCTTCTGGGCTTCACCCCCGAGGGAAGTTCTAACGTAATTAATGCCAGTCAGTATGTCCTTTTCGCAATCAGAGTTTTATTTATTTTTGGTTCCGCGTTTGTTATGCCGGTGGTTTTGGTATTGATGAATTTCATCGGCCTAATTGAGGCAAAAAGCATTATTCGAGGATGGAGGTTCGCAGTATTTGTTATTGCGGTAATAACAGCCCTGGCAACTCCCACTGCTGAGCCGATATCGATGCTGCTGCTGATGATTCCTTTGATAATTCTCTATTTCATGGCAGCTGGCATTGCCTATCTGAACGATAGAAGAAAACAAAAAAAGGCAGACAAGCTCTCAGAAGGACTTGATAGTTGAGTGAACTCAGTCCCGCAGAGCGGTATAAAGCGGCAAAGCAAAAATCTAAATTGACCGAACTTGCTAAGTTTTCTGAACAGCTCCCTTTTGGATTAGATGAGTTTCAAATGGCGGCCTGCAAGGCGCTCTCAAATGGCAAAGGTGTCCTGGTTGCAGCGCCGACCGGTGCTGGGAAAACTGTCGTTGGCGAATTTGCGATACACCTAGCTCTTGCCAAAAACCAAAAGGTTTTTTATACGACTCCAATCAAGGCTCTATCAAACCAAAAGTATGCCGAACTCGTCGCTAGATACGGCAGAGAGCGGGTTGGCTTACTTACTGGGGACAATAACCAGAACTCAA
>CAJXTQ010000024.1 GCA_913060985.1 uncultured Micrococcales bacterium
GCATGGTGGTGACCCCAACCACTGTCTTTGAGTCATTCATGGGCAAAGGTCTTTCCAAACGATTTAGAAAAACCGCCCTCAAAAAGAAGGCGGTGTGAACAGCGGAGACGGAGGGATTTGAACCCTCGAGACAGCTATAAACTGTCTACCCACTTAGCAGGCGGGCGCACTCGACCGGACTATGCGACGTCTCCAAATGCGTGCTCAAGCCTAACCTAAATCAGCTAATTCAGCCATCGAGATTTATCCAATTCAGGAATTGAAACTTTCAAGCGGTGGTTTTTCAACGCATGCGCTATCTGTCTTTGGTTTTTGCAAGCCTGCTGCTGGTTGGCTGTGCCCAGTCAACCGATGCAACATCAGAAGATGTTGACATTCAATCTCAGCAAACTGAGATTGAATCCACTGAGCCAGAAACTACTGAAACCGAACAGGCTGAGCCCGAGGAGCAGTCTGAGCCTGTTGAGGCTCCTGCCGAAGAAGAAGCCCAAGAGGTCGAGGTCGAGTCTGAAACAGAAACCGAGACCGAAACCCAGTCAGCGGACGAGCCTCAGACTGGAAGCAACGAATCTGAAGCTGAGCCCGAGCAGGCCGAGGAAGAAGTTGTCGAAGAGACTGAAGAAGTCGTCGAGGAAGAGGCTGAACAAGAGGCCGAGCCTGAACCAACAGGATTTACCTTTGCAATGGTTCAAGAAAACGATGATGCCTCAAGCTGTTGGAGTGTAATTAATGGAAATGTCTACGACCTGACTTCTTGGATTAATAGCCACCCCGGAGGATCATCAAGGATTCTCAGTCTTTGCGGAACTGATGGAAGCAGTTCTTTTAATGCCATGCACGGCGGACAATCAAACCCAGAGAGCAGACTGCAGTCATTTTTGCTGGGACCTCTTAGTTAGAGCAGAGTTCATCGGCTGCGGTAACACCGCTTACGTTGGTGGGCTTTGGAGCAACAGTTGTGGTTTCACCAGTTTCTGGGTTTACCTCGGGCTCAGCATTTAGTGATTCTGGATCAATCAGTTTTCCATCCACCACCAATAACTCTTCTTCATTACGAATTGCCGTGAAGATATCCTCCGCACCTTCAGCAAGCCCAAGCCTTCCAACTGCGTCACCTTCTAGGTCATAAACAGGAAGCCTTAGGAAACTAATGTTTTCCAAATCAACATCGTTGAGCTCCCTGGCCATAGCCACCATGGTGTCGAGCTTGGTGAGGCTTTCACTCAATCGCATGTTTTCAGCTGCGGCAGAGGCCAATGAATAAAGACGTATGGGGGATGTCAGGATGTCTTCGTCCATCACTTTTCTAACTAGGGATGTTAGGAATACCTGCTGGTTGGAAATCCTGCTCAAATCACTTCCATCACCTACGCCATATCGGGTTCGCAAAAAAGCCAACGCCTGCTCGCCCTCCAACAGATGCGTCCCTGCATCGAGTTCTAGTTGCGAATAGGGATCACTTATTGGGCTTGCGACACAAACCTCAACACCACCGATTGCCTCACTCATGCCTATAACACCTTTGAAATCAATCAGCCCCAGGTGAGGGATGGAGACATTGGTAATTCCCTGGACAGCATCAAGAACACAACTTGGACCACCCAGTTCAAGAGTTTGGTTGATCTGCATCAGATCCCCATAGCGTGCCTTCGATCTGTCTTCCTCAGGAATACAGTCGGGGATTGGGATGAGTAAATCTCTTGGGAAGCTAAGGACAACCGCGTTGTCGCGGGCTTCATTGACATGCAAAAGCATGATCACATCAGCAAGATTTGCCGTTGAAGATCCGTAGTTGGCGTTTTGGTTTTCTCTTGTGTCGCTTCCGATGAGCAACAAATTCAGCGGTCCATCAAGCTCTGCCTGAGTTGGATTTCCATAAATACTTCCATCCAGGTCATAGACCTCAACAGCTGCTGATTCCAAAGTTCTGCTCAGTTGCCAAACGTTGAAGCCAACAAACCCGGCTAAGACCAAACTGACCGCGGCAACCGAGCCGAGGCCTATTTTCCACCAGGATCTTTTGTGTTCGCTCATCACTTCGTTTTGAGTTTAGTGTCCAACTAAACTGCTTGACATGTCATTTGAGCCTAACGAAATAAAACAATTAGCACAGCGTTTTCCCAGCAAGTTCACATTCGGTTCAGCTACCGCCTCCTGGCAGATAGAGGGCTCAAGTCAGTCCCGTGGTTCAAGTGTTTGGGATGACTTTGCTGCAATTCAAGGCAACATCAAAGATGGCACCGTTGCTGACCCAGCATGTGACTCAGTCAATCGCTATAAAGAAGACATTGAGCTATTGAAATACCTTGGTGTTGACACCTATAGATTCAGTGTTAGTTGGCCAAGGGTTTATGACTTCAAAAACGACAGGCCAAATCAAGCGGGTTTGGATTATTACAGCAATCTCATTGATGGGCTGATTGAAGCTGGCATCAAGCCAACACTGACTATGTATCACTGGGATCTCCCAAGTGAACTGCAAGAAAAGGGTGGCTGGCAATGGCCAGGAATCACCGATGAATTCGCTAAATACGCAGAGCTGTTGGCTTCCAAATTTGCAGACAGAGTTGACACCTGGGCGACACTCAACGAGCCATGGGTTGTTAGTTTCTTAGGCCATGCAACAAAGATTCACGCACCAGGGCTTGGTGACCCAAGGGCTGGGTTTATAAGTGCCTACTACCAATTGGTAGCTCACGGCAAAGCCATGAAAGTCCTGAGAGATCACAACGTCAATCGCGCCGGAACTGTTTTGAACATGACTGAAATCCTCAGTGACTTCGAGGAGTGCGCCGGTGCAGTCAAGCATGTCGACAATTTGCAGAACGGTATGTGGCTTGACATGCTCTCTGGTCGCGGAATCAGTGATTACACCAAAGAGTCAACAAAAGAATTCACCGACTGGAGCTTTGTCAACGAAGAAGAGCTAAAGCTTGCCAGTGAGCCAATCGATTTCTTGGGAATCAATTACTACACCCCCAACAGAATTGAGCCCGGTGAGGAGCAAGAAAGCTTCATAGTCGGTCAGGATGCCGGTGTTTATCCAGGTAGTGGGAATGTCAAATTTGTCTCGCGGGAGCCAAAGTCACTAATGGGCTGGGAAGTCAGGGCAGAATCACTGACCAACACTTTGCGGGCAACCGCCAAGGCTTTGCCAGGAGTTCCTCTTATGGTGACAGAAAACGGTGGGGCTTTCCCAGACCAGATTGATGGGGATCAGGTTCACGATCCAGAGCGAGTCGATTACTACTTCCAGCACCTCTCAGCCTGTGCTGATGCAATTGATGAAGGTATTGATTTGCAGGGCTATTACTGCTGGAGCCTTATGGACAACATCGAATGGGCCGAAGGATTAGAAAAGCGCTTTGGGCTTTTCTATGTTGATCACCAAACTCAGAAGCGAACCGCCAAAGACTCAGCAAAGTTCATCAAAGAGCTTTTGGCTAACCGTTAGCCCTTGACTGAACCTGCCAGCAATCCACGGACGAAGTAGCGCTGCAGGAAGAAGAACACCAGCAGTGGCACAATCATGGCGATAAACGCACCCGCTGTCAGCACCTCCCAGCCACCACCGCGGCTTCCAACCATCTCTGCCAAACGGACAGTCAGTGGCGAAATACTTTGCTCACCGCCACCAAATGTTAGTCCGACCAGAAGGTCATTCCATACCCACAAAAACTGGAAGATCGCAAATGAGGCAATGGCGGGAATTGAAAGTGGAAGGACGATTCTTCTAAACATCATGAACCATCCGGCCCCATCGACCCTGGCTGCCTCAATTAGTTCGCGCGGTATTTGTCGCAAGAAGTTATGCAGCAAGAATGTAGCCAGCGGCAAACCGAAGATGGTGTGTGCTATCCAGATTGGTATATACGTACCTGTAATACCCAAATCAGGTATCAATGTCGTGTCACCAATCTGCAGACCACGAGCAAACAGCTGCAAAAGCGGAATCAGCGCCATCTGCAGGGGAATTACCTGCAGAGCGAAGATCGTGAAGAAGATAAAGTCGCGACCCTTGAACTCAAACCACGCCAAGGCGTAGGCAGCAAAGGTGGCTAGCGTCAGCGGAAAGATCGCCGCAGGGATGGTGATTGCGAAGCTATTGAAAAAGTACTGACTCAACGGTGGAGTTACAGTGCTTCCAACAAACAGCACCTGGTAGTAGTTTTCAAAGGTCACATTGGGGTCTTGAAAAAACGTCCACCAACCGGTTGTGTTGATATCCGCTTGCGGACGAAAGCTACTAACAAGCAGTCCAAATGTTGGAATCGTCCACACAACGGCAATAACAATTGCGATTGCACTTGCTACAGGAGAGCTAAAGGCATCTCGTACTTTGCGACGGCCCCGACTAAGCCCAAGCTTTGGGGTGCTCTTTACTTCTGGAGTTGCGGTCATTATCTTTCCGTCCTTTCCAGTCTGAGCTGTCGGATGTTGTACCAAATGATTGGGATGATGGCGATGAACAAAATAATCGCCAACGCAGACCCAGTTCCATAGTTCAGCTGCCTGAAGGCCTGGGTATACATCTCGTTAGCAATAACAGAGGTTTGGAAGTTACCTCCGGTCATAGTTCTAACGATGTCGAACACCTTCAAAGTTGCAATCAAAATTGTTGTTACAACAACAACAATGCTTGACCTAATCATTGGAACGGTTACACGCAAGAACCTGTTCCACTGGCTTGCCCCGTCTAGCATGGCCGCCTCAACAACCTCATCCGGGATGTTTTTCATGGCAGCTGCCAGAACAACCATTGCAAAACCAGTCTGAATCCAGATCATCACAGCAATCAGCAGGAAGGTGTTCAGAGGTGTTTCCAGCAACCAGTTAGGCGGTGTCGCTCCAAAAGATTTCCAAACGGCGCTCAGAAGACCAATGTCTGGCTTGTTCTCGTTGGGCTCGAAGGTGTAAACAAAGCGCCAAATAATAGAAGCACCAACGAAACTGATGGCCATTGGCATGAAGATTAGGGACTTGATAACCGCTGCTCTGCGCATGCGGTCAGTCATATAAGCAATTGCCAAACCGATAATTGTGGAAACAATCGGTACCGCAAACACCCATATGATCGTGTTTCTGAGAACTATTTGAATCTCGGGGGTTGTGAAGGCCCAAATGTAGTTTTCAAGACCTATGAAGTTTTGGCTGTTTTTGTCCATGAAAGACAAAATCAAAGTTCTGATTGCTGGGTATAAAAGACCAATCACCAGAAGTAAAAGGGCCGGTCCGAGGAAGACTCCGTATCGCAGCCACTCCTGTGTCTTTACTGAGGTTCTTTCGGCAAGAATAAAAATCAAAACAATGATTCCGACAAAAACCAAAGTTCCCACCACAAAGATAAACAGGTTGGGTGCTATTACTTCCCAGCCGGACCTACCCATGTCTCACCTCCAGATTTGAAAGAAAAGGGCCCGCCCGGAGGCGGGCCCTTTCCACTGCTTACTACCTTATGGCCATGAAGCTTCGATTGCATCAAGAACAGCGTCGTTTGACTTGTCCTCAGCAACCCAAGCGGTCATCTCTCTCCAGAAGGAACCTGCACCAACCTCGGCTGGCATCACGTCAGATGCGTCGAAGCGGAACAGAGTTGCGTTCTGCAGGATGTCTACAGCCACCTTGTTCACTGGGTCAGCAACGTTGGCGGTGTCAAGACCTAGGTGTGGTGAGAACCAGGTTCCCAAAGCTGCCTTGGTGTTGTTCCAACCTGCTGTGGTCAGGTAGTGCTGAACTGCCTCAACCTCTGGGCGGTCTGAGAAAGCTCCAACGAACTCTCCACCACCCAAAGCTGGCTTGTTGTCAGCTGATAGACCTGGGAAGTAGAAGGTGGTGATTCCACCGTCAACGTCAGTGTCCTCTGGGGTAACGATGGTTGCACCGTAGTCACCTGCCAAGATTCCACCAATGAATGATGCCTGGCGGTGCATTGCACAGCTACCGTCAACGATTCCTGATCCACCGTCCTGGAAGGTGGTGGTTGCGATTGAAGCAACGTCACCTACATAGTCTGGGTTCTTCAGGATCTTCTCTGCCTCTGCCAAAACCTCAGCAACCGCTGGGTCGTTGAAGGGGATGTCGTGGTTTACCCATGCGTCATAGGTCTCACCGTCCTGGAAACGGAGCATTAGGTCTTCCATCCAGTCGGTACCAACCCAACCGGTAGCCTCACCTGAGCCGAATCCAACACACCATGGCTGAACGTCACTGGTTGTTGCAATGGTCTCGGTTAGCTCCAAAAGCTCTGGCCAAGTGGTTGGGATGTCCCAGCCGTTGTCAGCAAAAGTCTTTGGTGAGTACCATACGAAGCTCTTTACGTTTGCACCTAGAGGAGCTGCGTAGAACTCGCCATCAACGGTTCCGTATAGCTTCCAGTCTGGGGTGTAATTCTCATCAACTGAGCTCTCTACCTTGTCTGGAGCAGGAACCATCTCACCGGTCTGAACCATTGAGTTCAATAGACCTGGCTGTGGGAAAACTGCTAGATCTGGAGCGGTGCCACCAGCAACACGAACTGGAAGCTGTGCCTCAAACTCCTGAGAGCCGTTCCAGACGATGTCGATTCCGGTGCACTCCTCAAATTCAACAAATGACTCGTTGAATAGGTCGGCCTCTGGGCTCACGATGGTGGTGTAGATCTCCACCTCGGTGCCAGAAAGACCTGCGTACTCCTCATATGCTTCACAGCCGGCTGGAAGACCCTCAGATGAACCTGAACCTGAGTCTCCACCTGCACTGCTGGTTTCCTCCTCAGATGCTGCACATCCTGAGAGAACCAGAGCAGAAGCTGCTGCGATACCGACTAGTGCGGTAGCGCGACGACGAATAACTGCCATAGTTTTTCTGTCCTTTCAGATAACTTTGATCCCCAAAAATGTGGAAATCTCGCCCCTTGTGGGAGCGCACCTTAACCATAAGTAAACGGAAGACTGTAAACGACTGTAAGCGGTTTCAATTTGATAACAACTTGGGTAACAAAAACCCCTTTATCCCTGTGGCTTGCATTGTAAGCGTTTACAGTTTCTGAGTGTTTTTAGTGGAAATTACTGTTATCTAGCAGTTGGCGGAAAGCAAAAAACGGGCCCGTGGGCCCGTTCTGGCGGAGGCCGTGGGATTCGAACCCACGAGGCATTGCTGCCCAACGGTTTTCAAGACCGTCTCCTTCGGCCGCTCGGACAGACCTCCGCGGGAGAGTCTATACGAAAATCGCCTTAGTCTGCTCGGAGGAATTCCAAGCCCTCGAAGCCAGCCAGCACTTCGGCGACTCCATCCTGTTCAACAGATGCTGTAATTGCGCTGGCTGCACGCTTCACTTCACTGGGCGCCTGGCCCATGGCGAAACTATGGCCGCCAAGCTCGTTCGCCCACTGAAACATCTCGATGTCGTTTCTTCCATCCCCAATGCAAAGAACTCTCCCCGGGTCAATCTCAAGTTTCTGTCTGAGCTTTTCGAGACCATGACCTTTATCGACTCCGTCCGGGGCTATATCCAGCCAAGCTGTGTAGCCAATTGAATAGCTAACCGAGTGAAGACCGATCTCTTTCATCAGTCCCAAGAATTCATCAACATCGTGAGATGGGGATAAGACAACAACTCGACTAACAGGATGATGCAAAAGCTCTTCTAACGGAGTCTCGAAGTTTTCTTCACCCAGGGCGTAGGTGGGGAAGGGCTTATGAAATCTATAAGTCCCATCTAGGTCCTCGACTGCGAAGTGAGCATCTGGGATGACATCAATCAGTCTTGTTAGCACAGGAGAGGGATCAAAGCTTTCCACCTCAACAACTTGGAAGCCTGCTTGATCGTATTCATAACTAACCGCCCCATTTGAGGCAACCGCGTGCTTTCCGGGGAAATCTAACTCACGAATAACCGGGTAGCTGTTTGCTGCGGAACGACCGGTTGCAATTACAACCTCGTGGCCAAGATCCTTGACCCTTTGAACTTCCTTGTGGACATTTGGAGATAAAAAGCCGTCATCGTGAACGGTGGTGCCATCAATGTCCAGCGCAATTAGCCAGCGACTCATTTATCCCTTGGGTTCAATGATCTCTTTGC
>CAJXTQ010000025.1 GCA_913060985.1 uncultured Micrococcales bacterium
CGTCGCTTGTTGTGTGGGCACCGATTCTGTATGTGAGCGCCTCAATCAAAAAAGGTCCCTTGCCGTCTCGGATTTCATCCATGTGCAGCTTCGTTGCTGCATAACTTGCCAAGACGTCGTTGCCATCAATTCTGATTCCCGGAACACCAAACCCAAGGCCACGGGTGAAAAGTGGCACCTTGGTGGTGGTTTCAACATTGGAGCTAATTGCCCACTGATTGTTTTGAATAAAGAACATCAGCGGAGACTCATTTACCGCTGCGAACAACAGTGCTTCGCTGACATCTCCCTCAGCGGTTGCCCCGTCTCCGATATATGTAATCACCGCCATGTCATCGTCTGAGCCGGTGCCAACCTTTCCATCGAATTTGACACCCATCGCATACCCTGCCGCATGCAAAGTTTGACTGGCTAAAACAATCGCATAGTGATGAAAGCGAGTTTCATTCGGATCCCATCCTCCGTGATTGACTCCTCGCATCATTTTTAGAATCGACATCAGTTCAACGCCGTGAGTGATTGCCACCCCGTGCTCTCGATAGCTTGGGAAGATGTGGTCATTGGGGCCAACGGCGTAGCCCGAACCTATCTGCGCTCCCTCTTGCCCAATCGCTGGAACCCAGAGACCAAGCTGCCCCTGTCGTTGAAGTGCGGTGGCCTCTTCATCGAAACGACGAATGCGGGCCATGTCCCGATAAAACTTTTTGTAATCATCCTCGCCAAGCTGATCGATTACCTCCCCGTACTGGGAGTATTTTTTGGGAACCTCATACTGACCTTCTTTATCCAGAAGTTGCAGCATTTGTTCCGAAGCTGGCTGGTTCATTGATTCCAATTTATAGGAATGCTGAAATAATTCTGGAATGTTGAGATTCCTAATTACGACTGTCGCCAATGCCTTCGGGTTATGGGTGGCCAACAACCTCATCCCTCAAATCTCTCTAACCCCCTATGGCGGAGATGGTTTGGTGGAGACAATCGGAACGTATTTGGTTGTCGGGGCAATCTTTGGTCTAGTCAATGCCGTTTTGGGAACCTTGATAAAGATCATCGCCTTTCCGCTTTACATCATCAGTTTCGGCCTTATCTCCTTCGTGGTAAACGGTGCATTGCTGTTATTTGTCGCCTACCTCTCGACGCTGATTGGTGCAGAGGTGTTTGCCATCGATGGCTTCACCTCGGAGGGTCTCACAATTGACACCCTCGGGTTTGCAATCCTGGCAGCGATTGTGATTTCCATAAGTGCTTTCATTGCGCGTTCTCTGTTGAAATTAATCGGAATTCGCTAACCCTTCAGCTTGAACTGGTAGCTGGTTGCATTGCCAGTTGGAAATTTCATTTGCTCAATGACGTTTTTTAGACCCTCATCAGCGGATTCATCCATCAATTTTGCAGTCTCGATATAGCTCTTCATTGAATGCGCATCGACAATGGTTTCTGCTTCAGGGGTGTTTTGAACGGTCACCCAAGTTTTTGAAATCGGATTGGTCTGACCACTAAGAGCGGGAACAATGTCATTGGCATGCTCAATCGAAACCACCGGGATATCCAAATTCTGATGAGCTATTGGAGCACCTACGCTTATCAGTCCAGCTGTTTTGTAATCACCGCTGACCGCCAGGTTGGATGCGATGATTCCGCCTTGCGAATGACCAATCAGAAGCAACCTGTCTGAGTCCGAAACCTTTAGCTTTTCTAGGCTCTGCCTGACTGCTAGCTCGCTGGCGGCCAATTCAGTTGATGTCATAACGGAGATATTTGATCCGACATTGAAGACATTCTCGCCAGCTAGCTTGCTGCTTTGAGTTCCAGGGATATAGACCACCAGGTCTCGGCCTGTTTTGGTTTTGAAACTATCAATTCGGATAGCAGAACTTGGGTTGAAATAGCTCTGTTGCAACCGGGATAGCTTCTCGATGAAAGTATTTGCCGACAGGGTTTGATTGGTTGCAATTAGCTTTGACTCTGTCACTGGCAACGATCTGATTCCGAGAAAAAACAAATTGCCCTGAAGTTGAGCGAGTAGGTCGGGAACTTTTTGTGGGGATTGGTCAAATGCTGATCCAAAAGGCCAAGAGGGTGCGGAAAGAGTTATTGGTGCGAGTGACGCTGCCGAGCGCATGGCGTTTGTTGCGGCTGCCGAGGGTGGTGCGGTTAGACCAACGATGGCCATCGCTGCGGTCATCGGTGCAAATAGATTTCCTGCATACCGAAGCCTTGGAATTGGTAAAGACATCAGCTCCCAGGGAAACTTCTTGGCGACCGAAAGGTACTGATTCTCTATTTGGTGCGCCATTTGGATTTCATTAGAAAAATAGGATTCGTTGGCTAGATAAAGCTTGTATTGCAAAGCCTCAAGACGGGAGACAATCTCATCAAGCTTGATTCTTCTATTTATGAAAAACACCAGGTTGGGAATCTCGAAGCCAAAAACGGTTTCCTGCCAGATCATTTCGGTCTTTGCCCTCTGCAAGTGATTGATCGCCTGCCCTACCCACTCCGAGCACCTAGCTATTTCATCTCTGGTGGCAACAATTTTTGGATTGCCGCCATAGATAACAAGCTCATTCATTTAGCTCTGAATACAACTGCCAAATTATCTCTTGCAGCTGCAGCTGATAGCTGTTCTGGGCGTCGCCAAACCAGAGAGCCGCATCTGGTTGCGCAACCTCCAGAGCCGATATTGCCAATCTGATCAACACGTCACCGTCCATGCAAAATAATCAGCAACAATCTGCTTTTGAAAACTGATGAATGTTGATTCGGTGGAAAAGCCCTATTTAGGGCAAGATTGGGAGGGTGAGCGAGCTAAATAAACAACCCATTAGTCCACTGGATGGAAGGTACCAATCTCAAGTCAGTGGCTTGGGGGAGTTTTTTAGCGAGGCTGGCCTCAACAGAGCACGTGTGCAGGTTGAAATTGAGTGGCTAATAAAGCTTGCCGATGCTGATTATTTCGATGTGAAGCCCTTCAATGATGAAGAACAGAACAAACTCCGTGCCATCTACCAGGAATTCGACTCGGAATCGCAAGAGCAGATCGCAGAAATTGAGAAAACAACTCGTCACGACGTGAAGGCGGTCGAATATTTCATTCGTAACCACCTAGACAAGCTATGGCTGACAGACAGAGCGGAGCTGGTTCACTTCAGTTGCACCAGTGAAGATATCAACAACCTTGCCTACGCACTAACCATCAAGCAGGCAACTGAGGATGTTTGGCTACCCAAGGCCAAAGAGGTTCGGCAAAAGCTAGTGAAAATGGCCCACGAAAATGCAGAGCTGGGGATGCTTTCCCGAACACATGGGCAACCAGCAACTCCCACCACTCTCGGCAAGGAGATTGCCGTCTTTGCTCACAGACTGAATAGACAGATTTTAAGGGTTGAAAATCAGGAGGTGCTCGGTAAGTTCTCCGGAGCAACCGGCACCTTCGCCGCTCACCTTTCAGCCAAGCCTGAAGTCGACTGGTTGGCAGAGGCTAAAGATTTTGTGGAGTCATTAGGGCTTAAATTCAATTCGGTTACAACTCAGATTGAGTCTCACGATTGGCAGGCAGAGCTCTATCAGGGAATAACTCATTTCAACCGAATTCTTCATAACCTAGCTACTGATGTTTGGACCTACATCTCCCTTGGTTATTTCAAACAAACACCGGTTGCCGGTGCGACCGGCTCATCGACAATGCCGCATAAAATCAATCCAATTAGGTTTGAAAATGCTGAGGCAAACCTGGAGCTATCAAACGCTATTCTCGATTCACTCAGCCAAACTCTTGTCACCTCAAGATTGCAGAGGGATTTGACTGACAGCTCTGCCCAAAGAAACATCGGTGTTGGTTTCGCTCACAGCCTTCTAGCACTTGACAACATCAATAGGGGTCTAGATGAATTGGAAGTTGACCGAGTTGGCATCCGGGCTGATCTATTGGACTCGTGGGAGGTGTTGGCAGAGGCAGTTCAGACTGTTATCCGAGCGGAGGTCGCTGAAGGAAATTCTGATATCTCCGATCCTTACGCCATGCTGAAAGAACTAACCCGAGGAAAAGGCATAGATGAAGAGAGTCTTACCGGTTTCATAGCCGGACTGGATATCTCACAACAGGCGAAAGACCGGCTCTTATTGCTAAAGCCGGAGAATTACGTGGGATTGGCCGCGAAGATAGCTGGCTCTGTTTAGTCCAACTTGGGCTTGTTTGGATCCTGCGGGGGTTCGTCTTTGATTGCCAGATCAAGAGTCGCAAGCCCAACAACGGTGACAATAAAAATCGACCCACCCCAAATAAGCCCCGCCATTGGGTCTCTGATGATGACCGCAATCACTGTCCCGGAGAGAACTCCAGTTATCGCCGACAGGCCAAGATAGATTCTGGCCGACTGAAAGCGTCTCATAGACCCGTCCGTTCTTTAGTTTCCCCTGATGGAGCCCAACAAATCAGAAATGATTTCGCTTCCAAAAAATAATCCAAATCCCACAATTACTGCCCCGCTGATGATGATCAATGTGTATTGGACCGCAGGGGGCGGGTTGAATTGGTATTTGGCCACCACACTATTTTGAAGGAGTGGCGGCTGCGATACCCAAATGAACCGCTGAAATTACCAAATAAGCTCCGAAGAAGCCAACGGCCGAGACGATATCGAGAGGAGCAAATAAGAACAATGCCCCCAGAAGAAGAGCTAAGACAGCACTTATGAGATAGTCCCTGCCAAGTCTGGTTGATGTTTTTTCTTTTCTTGCCGCATACAATTCCAAGACCCCACTTAGCAGTCCCCAGGCGGTAACGAGTGCAATAAACCCTGCGATCTCGGTTTGATCCCCCTGTGGAACCAGGAATGCAAAAACACCGATAATCAAAGCAATTACAGCGAAGGGAATAGCTTCAATTGTGGCGATCCCTCTTTTGCCAATGAAGTGAACGGCGAAAGTTATAGCAGCTAGAGAGACGCCGTAAATGCCCAGTGCAATTAGGCCAATAGAGGCCGAGTGATCTTGTGAAAAAGTGATAAAAAATCCAACCGCCAAACTGATTGCAGCTCTTAGGCCGGAGGAAAGTCGCATTCGACTATCTTTGCATATTCATAAAGCGAGAGTAGTGGCCCTGGAATGCAACAACCACAGTTCCAGTGGGTCCGTTTCTCTGCTTTGCGAGGATCAAATCTGCCTCGCCCGCTCGAGGGTGGTCTTTTTCAAAAACCCCCTCACGATGGAGCAAAACGACAACGTCGGCGTCTTGCTCCAACGAACCACTCTCACGCAGATGTGACAACTCAGGCTTCTTGTCCTTGCTCTGCTCTGTTTGGCGGTTCAGCTGAGAAATAGCAATCACGGGAACGCCCAATTCCTTTGCCAGAAGCTTCAATGCTCTTGAAAACTCTGAAACCTCCTGCTGCCTGGACTCAACTTTCTTACCTGAGGTCAAAAGTTGCAAATAGTCAATTACAACCATTTTCAAATCAGTCTGCTGTGCGAGCCTTCTGCACTTAGCCCTGATTTCAACCAGCGTCATGTTCGGAGAATCGTCGATAAAAAGTGGTGCGTCGTTTATTTTTCCGCGAGTCGCAGCTATTTTTGACCAGTCCTTTTCGGCCAGCATTCCTTTTCGCATTGACTGCAGGCTGGTCGCAGACTCCGCGCTCAACAAACGCATAGCTATCTCGGCGCGACCCATTTCCAAGCTAAAAAATATCGTGCTCTTGCCTTGAGTAATAGCTGCGTTCCTGGCGATATCCAAAGCCAAAGTCGATTTACCCATGGCTGGCCTGGCCGCCAAAATGACAAGCTGCCCACCATGAAGACCATGAGTCATTTGATCAAGCTCTGTAAAACCGGTTGCGATTCCAGTCAGCTCACCGCCACGATTCTGTGCCATCTCCATTTCCTGGATGGCGTCTTCGATACTTGTATTCAAAGCAACGAAGTCTTCGCCAGCCGTATCTGACGCAACTTTGAATATTTCTGACTGGGCTTCGTTGACCAGCTCACTTACCTCGCCCTGGCTCTCATATCCACTTTGAGCAATTCGAGTTCCAGCCTCAATGAGCCTCCTCAGAACCGCTTTTTCGCTAACGATTGACGCGTAGTAGCTGGCACTAGCAGCAGTCGGAACAAAGGCCGCTAATTCGTGGAGGTAATCCGCACCGCCGGCCTTGAGAAGGTTGCCTGTTTTATTCAGTTCATCCGTGACAGCGATGACATCGGTTGGTTCACCTTTTCCAAATAACGAAAGAATCGCATTGAACACAAATTCGTGTTTCGGCGCATAAAAATCCGAGGCTCTAACTTCTTCAAAAACCTCAGCGACAGCCTCTTGACTGAGCAGCATTCCACCCAGCGTTGCCTTCTCGGCATTAAGGTCATTAGGAAGCGTCCTAACTGAACCCTCTACTGGTGCGACCATACTCATGGGCAGTTCCTCCAGAACTATTTTGCGAGCCAAATTTCACAAATACTGTGAAGACCTTTATATCTTTCAGTAGGGACATTTATCTTGCAAAACACGCCGCTTGAGGGCTGTGGATAACTCTGTGGAAACACGCCAGAAGCATGTTACTAACTCTGTGGAAAAACTGTGGATAGCTTGTGGATAACTATTTATTTTCCACTAAATAAAAGGGATGTAGCCTGTGGGGAAAACTTTTTTGAAAAGCTTAAAGTTCACGTTTATGGTTGTGGATAACTGTGCGGGAAACCACACAATTAAAGACTAAAGGCGAGGATATTCCTCGCCTTTAGAACTTAGGTTATTGACTACTTAGCGGCAACAACCTGAAGTTTTAGGTTTGCGGTCAGTTCACCAATTCGAACTGTGGCCTCGTGCTCACCAAGATTCTTGATTGGAGCAACGAACTCAACCTTGCGCTTGTCAACCTCGCCCAGACCTGCTGCGCTAATTGCATCCGCCACGTCGCCGTGCTTTACGGCACCGAAAAGACGACCTTCTTTACCAGACTTCATTGAAATCTTGATAGGTGCCTCTTCTAGCTTGGCCTTCAATGTTTGAGCTGCTTCTGCATCTGCTAGGTGACGAGCCTTCCTGGCGGCCTTGATCTGGTCCACCTGGCGCTCACCACCCTTGCTCCATGCAACTGCGTATCCGTTGGGAATCAGGTAGTTACGTGCGTAACCACCCTTTACCTCAACTACGTCACCGGCGCTTCCAAGCCCGGAGACCTCATTTGTCAGAATGATTTTTGGCATTTGATTTCTCCTTAGCGGCCAGCGCCTGAGTAGGGGAGCAGAGCCATCTCGCGGGCGTTTTTCACGGCCTTCGCGATCTTGCGCTGATCCTGAACGGAAACTCCTGTGATTCGACGAGCGCGGATCTTGCCTCTGTCAGAAATGAACTTTCTGAGAGTCGCAACGTCCTTGTAGTCGATGGTGCCAACCTTCACCAGCTTCACTGGTGCAGGCTTGGCCATGCTGTTAAGTCTTGCTTTGCGCTTGGCTGCGCCTTTTCCTGCCATTAGTTTTCTCCTCTTCTAATTCTTAAAACGGGGTGTCATCACTTGCTGACTCTGCTGGGTTAGCCCAGTCGTCAGCTGACTGCGATGAGTCACTCCATGGGTTTGATTCAACTGGGGCAGCTGAACCACCCTCTCTTGCTCGGCGAGTTACTGCCGCAGTTGCATAGCGCAATGAAGGACCCACCTCATCAATTTCCAGCTCCATGGAAGCTCTCGCTTCGCCCTGAGCGGTTTGATAGGCACTTGGAGCCTTCAGGCGTCCCGTAACAACAACCCTTGAGCCCTTTTGCAAGGACTGGGCCATGTTCTCGGCCAACTCGCGCCAACCGGTGCAGCGAACCCAAACGGTCTCACCATCAACCCACT
>CAJXTQ010000026.1 GCA_913060985.1 uncultured Micrococcales bacterium
GAGAGCTTACTGACACCGAGGATAAAATCATGGCCTCTAGAAGGTTCTATAACGGTGGCGTAAGCGAATACAACATTCGCATTCAGCAGTTTCCTTCGAATTTGATTGCTTCGTCATTCAAATTTGATGATCGAGAGTTTTTCGAAGTTGAAGATCCGGGTGCCATCCAAGAACCACCCAGCGTCAAGTTTTAGCAGGCTAAATGTATTCAGCAATAGCCGCCAATAAGCGCAATACCTTCATAATCATCGCCGGCTTTGTCCTTTTGCTTGGCGGTATTTCGCTGTGGTGGGGTTATTCAACCGGGAACGGCTCGAGTGCAATTTTTATCCTGCTGTTTGTTATCGGATACGCAGTTTTTCAATACTTCATGGCCGGCCGGCTGGCAATCGCGATGAGTGGTGCTAAAGAGATTCAAAAGCAGGACAATCCAAGGCTTTACAGAATGGTTGAAAACCTTGCAATAACCGAGGGCCTTCCGATGCCGAAGGTTTACATAATCAACGATCCCGCACCAAATGCTTTTGCCACAGGTAGAGATCCAAAACATGGCATTGTTGCGGCAACCACCGGGTTATTGGAACTGATGGACGACAATGAGCTCGAAGGTGTCATGGCTCACGAGATAGGGCATATCAAAAACCACGACATTCGCGTCTCCACAATCGTTTTTGGATTAATCGCGGCAGTCGGAATTTTGGCAGATATGGCTCTTCGAATGGCCTTCTACTCATCCTTTACCCGCTCAAGAAACTCTGGTCAGTTTGGCTTGATTCTGGTTGCTGTTGGAATTGTCGGCTGGATCATCGCAGCATTGATTGGACCCATAGTCTCAGCCGCCGTATCGCGTCAGCGAGAGTACCTGGCGGATGCCACCGCCGCTGAGATAACCCGCTACCCTGATGGGCTTGCCAGTGCCTTGAAAAAGCTTGGTGAGTACGGGAAGCCCATGAAAAAAGTAAATAGCTCAATGGCCCACATGTATATAAACGATCCGATCAAACCAGGCATGGTTGAGCGTATGTTTTCAACCCACCCACCGATTCCTAAGAGGATTGAGCGGCTTGGCAAGATTGGCACTGGTTTCTAACCAACACTAGACTTCAGGGGTTACGAAGAAAGGTGAATCGGTGACTAACCCCTCATTGGATGATTTTGAAAAAGCTCGTGAAGTAATTTCACAAATTGCCATTGAGACGCCGATTATTCGCAATAGCTTTCTTAGCGACCTGACTGGTCAAGAGATTTACCTGAAGTGTGAAAATCTGCAGCGCACCGGCGCCTATAAAGTACGCGGCGCCATGAACAGACTGAGCAAGCTGACAGAACCTGAGCGCAAGCGCGGAGTAGTTGCCGCAAGTGCTGGGAACCACGCCCAGGGGGTGGCGCTGGCGGCCAAGCGGCTTGGTATCAAAGCAACAATTTTTATGCCCATCGGAGCATCCATACCCAAGCACGAGGCAACTTTGAACTACGGTGCTGATGTGGTGCTCACGGGAAGCATTTTTGATGAAACCCTGGCGGCGGCACTCAGGTTCACCCAGGAATCAAAAGCTGTTTTTATACCTCCATTTGATGATCTTGACATCATCACTGGCCAGGGAACGGTTGCGATGGAGATCAGTGAGCAGTATCCAGAATTTGAAAACGTAATTGCCTGCGTTGGTGGCGGCGGACTGATCGCCGGTGTTGCAAGTGCAACCAAGCAGATTGCTCAATCCCAGAACAGAGAAGTGAAGGTCTTTGGTGTGCAGGCAGAGATGGCTGCCGCATATCCCGAGAGCCTCAAGCAAGGTAAGCCGGTTGAGGTAAAGGTGAGACCAACAATCGCCGATGGAATCGCTGTTGCAAAACCGGGACAAATTCCTTTTGAGATCATCAAAGACAACGTGGATGAAATTGTCACCGTCACCGAAGATGAAATAGCGCAGGCGATGGTAATGCTTCTTGAGCGAGCAAAGCAGGTAGTTGAACCTGGGGGAGCAGTGGGAGTGGCTGCACTCATGGCGGGAAAGATTAAGCCAACCGGTCCAACAGTTGTCACCCTCAGCGGTGGAAACATCGACCCACTGCTGCTGCAGAGAGTAATCAGGCACGGTCTTGCTGCTTCTGACCGCTACACCAACGTCTCAGTTATGCTTCCGGACAGGCCCGGTCAGCTGGTAAGAACCGCTGAGGCAGTTGCCGACGCCGGAGCAAACGTGGTTGAGGTTTTGCACACCAGGCACGGAAACGGACTGCAGATTAGCGAGGTCGAGCTAAATCTAAGTGTTGAAACTCGAAATCGGGCACACCGAGACAGTCTGATTGAATCTTTGAAAAAAGCAGGTTTGAACCCAAGCCTGCACGATGACTAAATTTTTAGGCTTTCAACCCCGGTAATTTTCACCGTAATCTTTTTGCCATTTGGAGAATCGTACTGAACCTCGTCACCAATTTTCTTGCCCATTACCGCATTGCCAATTGGGCTGTCGGTGCTGTAGACGTCAAGCTCGTTTCCGGTACCTTCCAAGATTTCGTGCGATCCAAGTAGGAATTTGGTTGCATTTCCATTTAGTTCGCAGGAAACAACAACTCCCTGCTCGACGATTCCGTGAGATTCGGGTGCCTCGCCAACTTCAGAGTTTGCGAGCATTTCCTCTAAACGGTTGATCCTGGCCTCAATGCGACCCTGCTCTTCCTTGGCCGCTTGGTAACCACCGTTCTCACTCAAGTCTCCCTCTTCGCGGGCTTCCTGAATCTTTTTAGCAATTTCAGAGCGCTTATTGGTGATCAGGTCCGCCAGCTCATCTTTGAGTCGGTCATATGCCTCTTGCGATAGCCAGGTTGTCTGTGGCTTATTCATTCGCACTCCTAGTTCTGGGTAATAAAAAAACTCGCTTAGCGAGCAAAGAAACAGTTTATCTGATTTCGCAGCCGTGGACTAGTGCTGTTACCGCTCTCTCGGTGGTGTTGATGGTTGTTGTAATCCGAGCAGCTGACTGCTCCACTGGAACCGCTACCTCTTTCCAGCCAACGATTCCATACTGCTGATTCAAGGCTTGCACATTGCAAACAACAACATCCCCGGCGTCTTTAGTGACGTCGAATGTGACTTCTGTGTGCCATTCGTCTTTCACTGAAAAGCCAACATCTGTGTGTGTAAGTCGCTCCTGGCTAAAAGCCACCCATGCGGCAAAACTTACTATTGCGATCAGTCCCGTGATAGCCAAAATCCAGACGGTTTTCCGGCTCGTCGGTTGCTGGCCATAGCGAGATTTGATCAGTTCGGAGTTAGTCACGATATAAAACTACCAATTAGATGAAATACTAAAGCTATGGATTTGCTGATTATTACCTCGCAGGGCATAGATGCCGCAGAAGCTTTCAACTCACCTGGTCTGATTGGGTTTTTGGCAACTTTTGGTGTCGCATCTTTGGCAACTCTGCTGTTTTTCGATATGAATCGCAGAATCAGAAAGTCCAAGTATCGAAATGAGATCAGACAGCGTTTGGCTGAAGAGGAGCTAGACGGTTTTGATCCAAACGCTAAGCCGGACAGGCCAGAGCCCCCTGCTCCACCAACTAGGAATTAGCGCCGATCGAACCTGGAATCGGGTCAACCACAACAAGCAAAGCTCCCACCCACTGGCTAATGAACGCCACCACAGTGAGTGCGTGAAAAATTTCATGAAAACCGAAGTGGTTGGGGATTGGGTTGGGCCTTTTCATTCCATAGATGACAGCCCCAACGGTATAGGCGACCCCTCCAAAGGCAATTAGGGTCATCATTATCCAATTGGCATTCCACAAGTCAACGATGTAGATAACCGCCGCCCATCCCATCAGCACATAAATTGGCACATACAGCCATCGTGGAGCCGAAACCCAGATCAGCCTGAAACCAATGCCAACGATGGCAATCGACCAAACCAGGAGTAGCAGAAACCAACCCTTGTCACTCGGCAGAGCGGCAACCGTCAGTGGAGTATAGGTGCCTGCAATCAAGAGAAATATGTTTGCGTGATCAATTCGTTTCAGTACTCGCTTAGTTGTTGGACCCCATCGAAAGCGGTGATAAAGAGCCGACCCACCAAACAGAAGGAAGGAACCTGCAAGATAGACCGCTGAGGCAACCTTGGTTTGCCAGCCGTCACTGAATACAATCAGTAGGATTCCAGCTGCTACGACGAATGGCAATACTCCGGTGTGAATCCAGCCTCTCCAGCTCGGGCGGAAATCGTCCTCATGGACACTACCCTTTAATTCTCCCAGTGGGACGTGCAGCGGGTCTGGTGAAGATTTCTTATTGGTCCCCGCTTTTGCCATGAAATTAACCATAACCCAACAGGGAGAGTAACCTTGGAATGTGCTCAATATCGCCTACCGCTGGTACGAGTCTTCTTTAGAGAGAAGTCTCAAGCAAAAGGATCTTCCCAGGCACGTTGGAGTGCTAGTGGATGGAAATCGTCGCTGGGCATCTCTGCAGGGTGAGGGAAGCGATTTCGGACATTCTGCCGGAGCCAAGAAAATTATTGATTTCCTTGGCTGGTGTAGTGATGTTGGAATTCAGCACACGACTTTGTATCTGCTCAGCACCGACAATCTCAGCGGACGAGACAAAAAAGAGCTTGATGACCTTATAGAGATAATTACCTCCCTAAGCGAGAAACTTGCAGACCTCGGTCGTTGGGATCTCAAGGTGGTCGGGGATTATGAGGCGTTGCCTGAAGAGCATGCAAAAAGATTAAAAGCCGTAGAGAAAAAAACTGATGACATCAGTCCCTTCAGGGTGAACCTGGCAGTCGCCTACGGAGGTCGCCACGAGATATCTCAGGCTGTCAGAAAAATTCTGCTCGAGCACTCCGCAACAGGTGCAACCCCTGAGGAGATAGCAAAGCTTCTTACTCCGGAGACCATTGCCGAGAACCTATACACTTCCGGACAGCCAGATCCCGATCTCTTGATTAGGACTAGTGGCGAGCAAAGACTCAGCGGTTTTATGCTCTGGCAGAGTGCGAACAGTGAGTTTTATTTCACCGAAGCGCTCTGGCCTGATTTCCGAAAAGTTGACTTTTTGCGAGCCCTCAGAGATTTCCAGAATCGCCATCGACGCTTCGGTTCATAAATACTTTGTTAACGATTTTCTAGCCCGCGTGTCTTAGTTCAAAAACCTTCAACTAAGGGTTTAGTGTCAAATCACGAACGCGCGAAGGAGCTAAATTGCCCAAAAGCCCACAATCCGCCAAGGCCACAGCCAGTAAAGCCAAGCGTGCGGAGGGGGTGAGCGCCGACACTAAAGTTCGAACTTTTATTCTTGACACCTCAGTGCTGCTGAGTGACCCGAGGGCTTTATTCAGGTTTGCTGAACACGAAGTCGTTATTCCAATTGTTGTGATCAATGAATTGGAAAAGAAAAGACATGACCTGGAAATAGGCTTCTTTGCAAGAAAGGCTCTTCGCTATCTAGATGAGCTAAGAGAGAAACACGAGCGACTTGATTTCCCAATGAGCATTGGAGAAAACGGCGTTTTGAGAGTGGAGCTGAACCACATAGATCAAAGTGTTCTTCCTGCAGGTTTCCAGCTTGGTGACAACGACTCAAGAATTTTGGCGGTAGCAGCAAACCTCAAAAACGAGGGGTTTGACGTAACCGTTATCAGTAAAGACCTACCGATGCGCGTAAAGGCCAGTGCTTTGGGCATGAAGGCTGAGGAGTATCTGGCCGAGCAAGCACGGGCTGAAGAGTGGTCTGGGATAGAAGAGCTGGATCTCAGCGGAGATGAGATGGCAGCTCTCTATGGTGAGGAAGAGGTGGACAATCCTCTGGTCGCAGAGATGCCAATCAATACCGGTCTGGTAATTCACTCAGAGCGCGGAAGTGCTTTGGGACGAGTTACCAGCAGCAAGAGCGTGAAGCTCGTCAGGGGCGATCGTGAGGTCTTTGGGGTGCATGGCAGAAGCGCCGAGCAAAGGTTGGCAATTGATTCCTTGCTGGACCCCGAGATTGGAATTGTTTCCCTTGGTGGTAGGGCAGGAACTGGTAAGAGTGCGCTGGCGCTGTGTGCAGGATTAGAAACCGTTTTGGAGAGGCGCCAGCACAAAAGGATTATGGTCTTCCGCCCGCTGTATGCGGTTGGAGGACAGGAGCTGGGATATCTACCAGGAACAGAAGGGGAGAAAATGAACCCCTGGGCTCAGGCTGTTCACGACACCCTGGGAGCACT
This sequence comes from uncultured Micrococcales bacterium, assembly GCA_913060985.1. Classification (GTDB taxonomy): domain Bacteria; phylum Actinomycetota; class Actinomycetes; order Actinomycetales; family Microbacteriaceae; genus CAJXVY01. The sequence continues at coordinate 6,207 of CAJXTQ010000026.1, forward strand.
GGTATCAAAAGAGGTAATCGATGAGGTGGTTGACCGCGGAATACTCGAGGTCTTGCCACTGACACACATCCGAGGCCGTTCGCTGCATGACACGTTTGTGATTGTCGATGAGGCGCAATCACTTGAGCGCAATGTCTTGCTAACCATGCTCAGTCGAATTGGTCAAAATTCAAAAGTGGTGCTAACCCATGATGTTGCCCAAAGAGACAACCTGCGAGTAGGCAGGCACGATGGAATCGCTTCTGTTGTTGAAACCTTGAAAGGCCAGGAGATCTTTAGCCACATCACACTAACTAGATCCGAAAGAAGCCAGATTGCAGCTCTAGTTACCGAGCTATTGGATTACTAGCCTGGGGATAACTCACTAAAGGGTTTTTACCAAAGGTCTAGATTCGCTCTGTGAATTCAGAGCTACTAATCCTTGCCATCCCGTTTGGCTATCTAGTTGCAGTTGCCCCGATGCTTGCAGTAATCGATATCCGTTCCCACCGTCTTCCAAATTCACTCACCCTCCCAGGGATAGTCATATCCCTGATAAGCGTTCTGGGAGTTTCGATAATTGAAAACAAGTGGCTGGAGCTGGTTGTCACCATTGGTGTATCGGTTTTGATAGTAATTATTGGATATCCCCTTGCCAGAGCTGAGCTTCTGGGGATGGGGGACATCAAGCTATTGATTGCTTTCGCGCTGCCGCTTGCTTTCATTTCTCCGCTTGCGTTCCTCATCGGGGTCTTAGTGAGTCTGGCTATTGCGAATCTGGTTCTGCTACCGAAAATTCTCCGTCGCAAACTCAGCACTCAAACCACAATCCCAATGGGGCCCTATCTACTATTGGGGCTTATCGGGATTTTCGGTTATGAATTAACAGGTCTTATGCCTGTGGGGGTCTGGTCATAGGCAGAACATCCAGCAATTCATCAAGCTGCTTTTCGGTGATTTCTCCTGCATCGACCAGCCCAAGGTCGATTACCGCCTCCCGGACTGTTATTCCCTGCTCAACCGAGTGCTTAGCCACCTTGGCTGCTTTCTCATAGCCGATTACCCTATTCAGAGGGGTGACTATGCTTGGTGAAGACTCAGCCAAGGCCCGGGCTCTTTCAACATTCGCCTCTAGCCCCTCGATGGTTTTATCGGCAAGCACTCTGCATGAGTTGGATAGCAATCTAATTGATTCCAAAACTGCACTTCCCATTACTGGAATTGCCACATTAAGTTCAAATGAACCACTTGCCCCAGCCCAGCTGACGGTTGAGTCGTTTCCAACTACCCTTGCACAAACCATCAGCACCGCCTCTGGTATTACCGGGTTTACTTTGCCAGGCATAATCGACGAGCCTGGTTGCAGGTCAGGAATTCGTATCTCAGCCAAGCCTGTGTTGGGACCAGAACCCATCCAGCGCAGGTCGTTGTTGATTTTTGTCAGGCTTACAGCGATGGTCTTCATCTGGCCACTTACCTCTACCAGTGAATCTCTCGCCCCCTGCGCCTCGAAGTGATCGCGTGCCTCAGTAATTGGAAGCCCCGTTTCTTTGGCAATCTGGCTAA
>CAJXTQ010000027.1 GCA_913060985.1 uncultured Micrococcales bacterium
GTTCGAACATGGAAGGAAATTTCCCAGTGGGATTTAGATTAGCCGATGCGGCCAGCCCAATGCCACCTCCAATTGCAGCGGCCAGATCGGTGATTATGTCGCCAAAGAGGTTATCGGTGACAATTACGTCGAACCTTGAGGGGTTGGTGACCATATGAATTGTGGCCGCATCGATGTGCATGTAGTCGGTCTTTACGGAGGGGAATTCATCGCTAACCTGCTCAACAATTCTTTGCCATAGGTTGCCCGCAAAAGTCAGCACATTGGTTTTGTGAACAAGTGTGAGGAGTTTGTTTCGGGCGTTTGCCTGCTCGAATGCAAATCTGACAACTCGCTCCACCCCAAAAGCTGTATTCACGCTCACCTCATTGGCAACCTCTTGATCGGTGCCCACCCTAATTGCACCGCCATTGCCAACGTATGGACCTTCAGTCCCTTCACGGACTACCAAAAAATCAAATTCAGGATTACCAGCAAGTGTTGACTCCACCCCGGCAAGGCTTTTGGCGGGTCGAAGATTTATGTGGTGATCAAACTCGAACCTGAGCTTCAGAAGCAGTCCTCGCTCCAAAACCCCGCTGGGAATTCTGGGGTCGCCAACCGCACCCAGGAGTATGGCATCAAACTTGGCAAGCTCCTGCATATCGGCATCGGTCAGCGCCTCGGAAGTCTTAAGGTATCGTTCACTGCCCAAATCAAAGACTTTATGGGTTAGGTCAACGCCTTTCGGTGTCAGCGCTTTGTCTAGTGCTTCTAGTGCTATCGGGGTGACCTCTTGGCCAATTCCATCTCCAGGAATTACCGCCAAATTAAGCTTATTCACCTGTCACCTCTCAGTTGATTACTCAACTTTAGTGCAGATGGGTCACCGACGCTAAACAGCTAGGTGGCCGAATAAAACCACATCGATTGCGACTTTGTCGCCTTCATCGGTTTGAACAACACGCAACCTGTTCTTGATTTCTAAATCGGACCACTGATAATCAGCTACCAGTTCTCGAAGTTGATCCTCGCTGACCAGCACCTCTTTGTTCGGTGGACCCCCAAATCCCCGTTCCAGGTTTTCAACTGCATGCCATACCCCCAATACGGTTGCACCCGCTTTAAGTTGACCAATTGCATTGGTGATTGCTTGTGCTAATTGATCCTTCTCCAGTTGCAGATATGCAATCACGAGCAGGTCCGGGCTGAAACTAAAAGCCGCTTCTGTTGCATCGGCTGCAACCGTTGAACACAGGTGAGAGACGCCGGATCTCTCCGCTCTTTCCAGAAATTGTTCCAAAGCCACGGGGCTTATATCAACGTTTTCAACTCGCAATCCATTGCTGGCTAACCACAAAGAGTTACGCCCGTTACCGCCAGCCAGATCTACAGCTGTTGATAAGCCGCCGAGCTCAATTTCTGTGAGGAAGATATTGGGGTCTTCCCCCCAGCTCCCAGGCTTCTCGCGATAACGGGCGTCCCAGAATTGTCTAGAGTCCAATTACTTGACTACAGCCAAACCAGTTTGCGCACTGGCGTTGCCAACACTGCCGCCATTTACCAGTTCACCGGTGAAACCAAGGTCGCGCATAGCATTTATGGCTTGGCCGGCGCGGTTACCACTGCGGCAGTAGATGTAGTAGTCGGCAGATTTATCGAGCTGATCCACTCTTTGTAGGAAATCGCTGTCGGCAATACCGATTCTCTCGGCACCCTCCAGGTGTCCATCATTGAACTCCTCAGGGGTTCTGACGTCAATCACCATTGCATAGTCTTCAACCATCACCTGCTCTGGCTCCGCACAACCTGCCAGTGATGTTGCAACAAATAGAGCTGCAATGGCAGCGACGATTACTTTCAAAAACTTTTTCATGACTTCCTTTCGATACCCCCTAGGGTATGCTACTGTAAAGCTGTAGTCAAGGAGACATCATGGATTTGGACGAAAAAGATCTAGAGGCTGTGCGCAAAAGGCTGGTTCGAGCGCAGGGTCAGCTAGGTGGAATCGTGCGAATGATTGAAGATGGCAGAGACTGCACTGATGTTCTTACTCAGCTTGCTGCGGCGAACGCTGCAATTAGCAGAGCTGGTTTCCAGCTGATTAGCTCAGGTCTAGCTGCCTGCGCGATGGATGAGACCGGTGAACAGGATAGAAAAAAACTAGAAAAAGCGTTTTTGTCACTCTCTTAGTGGCAAATTGATGAAAGGAAATAATGGCTCAGGAAGTAACCGTAGATGAGTTAGAGCAGGCAATTGCCGCTGGCGAGTATGTAATTGACGTTCGCGAATCATTTGAATTTGAAGATGGGCATGTCCCCCAGGCAAAACACATCCCGCTGAACTCAATCCCTGAAAAACTGTCCGAGCTTCCAAAGGATAAAAAGATCTGGATCATCTGCGCAAGTGGCGGACGCTCAATGACTGCGGCAAACTTCCTTGAGCAGCAGGGGCTTGACTGTGTCAGCGTGGCAGGCGGAACCGGTGCCTGGATTGGCTCTGGCAAAACCGTAAGTTTCGACGCATCAATCTAATGTTTGGTCTTTTCAAGTCAAAAACCCCCAACATCAAAGTAACCGAAGTGCAGCAAAGGCTGGACGAAGGCGCCCAACTTATTGATGTTCGGGAGAGTCACGAGTGGAAATCAGGTCATGCCCCCGGAGCGAAACACATACCGCTTGGCAGCCTCGAGGGAAGGCTTGGCAGCATTGCCAAAGAAAGGCCAGTAATAGTGATGTGCCAATCCGGCATGAGATCAGCCCAGGCGGCCAAAACATTGGCTGCTGCAGGCTTTGAAGTTTCAAACGTAAGCGGTGGAATGGTTGCCTGGAAAAGAGCAGGACTGAGGACGGTTTAGTTATGAAGGTAGTAATCATTGGTGGAGTTGCCGGTGGAATGAGCGCCGCAACGAGGCTTAGAAGACTGAGGGAAGACGCTGAGATCGTCGTCTATGAAAAGGGGCCATACGTCTCTTTTGCCAACTGCGGACTCCCCTATTTCATAGGTGGAGTAATTGACAAAAAAGAGAGTCTGCTTTTGCAGACTCCGGAATCGCTTTGGAATCGCTTTCGCCTTGATGTTCGAGTCAACACCGAAGTCACCAAAATTGACCGGGCGAATAAAACCATTACGGCAGTAAACACAGAAACCGGGGAACAGCAGGAAGACTATGACTACATAATCATTTCGCCTGGTGCCAACCCCAGGAAGCTTCCGATTGAAGGAATTGAGCGGGCGGTAGTCCTGAAAGATGTAGAGGACAGCGTTCGCATCAAGGAGATGGTAGATGCCGGCGAAATAAAGTCTGCAGCAATTTTGGGAGCGGGCTTTATCGGTGTAGAACTAGCTGAGAACTTGGTTCACCGAGGCGTAAAAACTACTTTGGTCGAATTCAGAGACCACATTCTCCCGCAGTTTGACCTGGAGATGATTGAACCATTCCAGGCTCATCTAAATAAAAACGGTGTAGAAATTGCAGTGAGCGCGGAAACGGAAAGTATTGATGATCATTCGCTTACCTTGAAAGACGGGCGGGTCATCGATGCTGACTTGGTTGTCAGTTCAGTCGGCGTTGTCGCCGACAGCAAGCTCGCAGAGCTTGCTGGTCTGGAGATGGGTTCAGCAGGTGGTATCAAGGTGGATGAAAATCTTAGAACCAGCGATCCAAATATATTTGCGGTCGGAGATGCTGTTGAAAAACAAAGTTTGATTACCGATCAACCACAGATGATTTGGCTTGCCAACCTGGCAAACCGCCACGGAAGACTGGTCGCAGATGTGATTGCTGGTGAAACCGAACCAGCTAGAAGGTCGATTGGAACTGGCATCATTGGGGCTTTTGGTATGGCTGCTGCACTAACCGGCATAACTGAGGGTCTTGCCCAGAGAATGGGAATTGATTACCAAGCAATCCATCTTCATCCAGGCAGTCACGCGGGTTACTACCCAGGGTCAGAGAGAATCTCACTGAAAGTCCTGTTCGAACCCAAGACCGGAAAGCTTCTCGGCGCCCAGTCAGTGGGCAAAGATGGTGCCGATAAGCGCATTGACATCATTGCAACCGCTATTTATGCCGGTCTTAGCGTGAATGACCTGATGAATTTGGAGTTAGCCTATTCTCCTCAGTTCGGATCAGCTAAAGACGCCATCAATCACGCAGGGTACGTCGGCAATAACGTTCTCGAGAATAAATCACCCAATGTCCACTGGAACCAGCTGGATGAGGAGATCGGTCGTGGTGTGAAGATTCTGGATGTTAGGACTCAAGCCGAGTTTGACCGAGGTCACATCCCTGGGGCAATTCTTGCGCCGGTTGATCAATTGCGTGACCAGCTGGATGAGCTAGTCGGCAACGAGTATGTTGTCCATTGCGCTGTGGGCCAAAGAGCGCACACCGCCATACAAATCCTTGCTAGCAAAGGAATTAAGGCTAAAAACCTATCTGGCGGTTACACCACATGGAAGTTCGCTCAGGACGCTCTCGCTAGAAACGAAGTTTAGTTTTCTGTAAGGGTCACGGCTCTAACGTAATCAGCCTGAGTCTTGGACTGAATCTGGTCCAAGATTTCAGGTGATACGGGGCTGTCCACCGTAATCACACTCAGAGCCTTGCCGCCCTCGCTCCTTCTGGCAATCTGCATAGCAGCAATATTCACATTTGCCTCAGCAAAGGCACTTCCGTAAATGGCTACAATTCCGGGACGGTCGTCATAAACCATCACCACAAAATTGTCATCCATTGGAACTTCCACATCGTAGCCATTGATGTTGACAATCTTCTGGTTCAGCTTCGGTCCAGTAACGGTTCCAGCGACGCTAACGCTCGAACCATCTCCCAAGGTGGCTCGAATGATGGTCACATTCCGATACTCTTCGCTGTTTGTGTCGGTTGTGAGTTTCACCTCAACGCCCCGGCCCTCGGCAATCAAGGGGGCATTCACGTAGCTAACCTGATCGGTGACCATATTCTGAAATATCCCTTTGAGGGCGGCCAGTTTCAATACCGTGACATCGTGCTCGGCAATGAATCCTCTGACCTCTACCTCGATGGAGGTGAGCGATGCGTGAGCGATTCCAGAGAGCAGCTGACCTAACTTTTCAGCGAGAGGTATGCCTGGTTTGACTGAGGCGTCAATCAGTCCACCTGCTACATTCACGGCATCTGGTACCAGATCGCCGGCTAGAGCTAGACGAACGCTCTTTGCAACGCTGATTCCGGCCTTTTCCTGCGCCTCGCCAGTTGAGGCACCAAGGTGAGGAGTCAGCAAAATATTGTCAAGCTCCAAAAGCTTTGAGCCCTGCGGAGGTTCTGAATTGAAAACATCAAGGCCCGCCCCAGCAATTTTGTTTTCGCTCAATGCTTTGTACAAAGCTTCCTCGTCAATAATCCCGCCTCGAGAGCAGTTAACGATTCTTAGGTTTGGCTTTGCCATTGCAAATTCCCGATCGGCAATCATGCCTGTTGTCTCAGGGGTCTTCGGGATGTGGATTGTGATGTAGTCACTTCGCTTCATCAACTCATCCATTTCAACCAACTCAACACCGATTTGCTCAGCCCTAGCCTGGGTCACGTAAGGGTCGTAACCAATCAGATTTACATCAAAACCGGTTAGACGATTGGCTACCAGGGTGCCAATTCGGCCGAGACCGACAATCCCTATGGTCTTTTCATAGAGCTCAACTCCGGTGTACTTAGACCGTTTCCACTCCCCCTGCTTCATTGATGCGTGGGCATCGGCAATATTTCTGGAGAGGGAAAGGATATGAGAGACAGCGAGTTCCGCAGCGCTGACAATATTCGAAGTTGGAGCGTTGACCACCATGACTCCGTGCTCTGTGGCCGCGGGCGTGTCCACATTGTCAAGACCCACGCCGGCTCTGGCAATCACTTTCAAGTTTGGGGCAGCAGCAATTGCCTCTTTGTCCATTTTTGTTGCTGACCTGATTAGAACTGCATTTGCCTCTGCTAGAGCTGGCAAAAGCTGCTCTCTATCAGCTCCGTTTGTGTGTCTTATTTCGAACTCGTCGCCTAATGCCTCAACAGTTGCTGGAGAAAGTTCCTCTGCGATCAAAACTACTGGTTTTGCCAATTTGTCCCTCAAATTTTTTCTATGTGTGTAAGCCTAGTGGTTATCCATCAATGGAGATTTGGAGTCAAAATGAACAACACAACAAGTTTCTCGATAGCGGGTCTGTCTGCCCTGATTGCGGTTTACGCCCTTTATTTTGTTGGGGTTTTACTCGGAGCCGATTTCTACGCACCTGCTCTTGATCAGCAAATTCCAGCCGTGGCTTTTGCGGCGCTAACGATTTTTTCAATAATCGGTGCGTTTTTGGTTGCTAAGCGACTCAAAACCACAGCCCTACCGTCAAGAAATGTGTGGATTGTGGCAATAGTGGTTTTCGCCCTATTCCTAATCCCACTTCCTGGAATAACAGACCCAGTCGCTGCAGCACTGCTGCTAGCAATCCACTTTGCAGTGGCGATTCCACTAACACTTGCGATGCAGCGACTGGTGAAAAGCTAATTAGCGCGCAGCGCTACCTTCGCTGTAATCGTCTTTGTTCTCGATCCAGCTGAACAGCTTGCGCAATTCACGCCCGGTTGCCTCGATTGGGTGACTCTCGCCCTTGGCGCGAAGCTTCTGGAACTCGGGGGCTCCTGCGTCTTGGTCAGCGATGAACCTCTCGGCGAAGCTTCCGTTCTGAATGTCTCCCAAAACTTCCTTCATGTGATCTTTCACGTCAGGTGTGATCACCCTTGGTCCGGAAACGTAATCTCCGTACTCAGCGGTGTCTGAAACACTCCAACGCTGCTTGGCGATGCCACCCTCATACATAAGGTCAACAATCAGCTTCAGCTCGTGCAGAACCTCAAAGTAAGCAATCTCTGGCTGATAGCCTGCTTCAACCAGGGTCTCAAATCCATACTGCACCAACTGTGATGCACCTCCACACAAAACTGCCTGCTCTCCAAATAGATCTGTCTCGGTCTCTTCGGTGAAGGTTGTCTTGATGGTTCCGGCTCGGGTTCCACCGATTGCCTTTGAGTAGCTCATTGCCAAATCGAAAGCGCCACCTGTGGCATCCTGCTCGACCGCAATTAGGTTTGGCACACCGCGTCCAGCTTCGTACTCACGTCTGACAATGTGTCCCGGACCCTTAGGGGCAACCAGGAATACATCCACATCACTCGGTGGCTGAATAAAGCCGTAACGAATTGCGAAACCGTGACCAAAGACCAGTGCCTTTCCAGCTGAAAGGTTTGGCTCTACTGAATTCTTGTAAAGATCTCTCTGGGCGGGGTCTGGCGCAAGAATGACAATTACATCTGCCCACTTGACAGCCTCTTCAGGGGTGTGAACGGTTAGACCCTTTTCCTCGGCTTTCGGGCGAGACTTTGATCCCTCCAAAAGTCCGACAACAACATCAACGCCACTGTCTTTGAGGTTAAGTGCATGTGCGTGACCCTGCGAACCAAAACCCAAAACTGCAACCTTTTTGTTTTGAATCAGACTCAGATCGGCATCTTTGTCATAGAAAATTTCTGCCAATTTATTGCTCCTTAGTAGTTATTGGCCTATTTGATTCGATCGCTCATGGATTTGGAGCCGCGGCCAATTG
>CAJXTQ010000028.1 GCA_913060985.1 uncultured Micrococcales bacterium
GAGCAACGGACTTTTAATCCGTGGGTCGTGGGTTCGAGCCCCACGGGGCCTACCACTTTGCCTAAACCCCACTCCCAATGCTCGCCAAAGCACTTGCCCCATCGACTCGCCATCCAAGTTCTGTTTCAACCAACACATACCTAAGTGCGTAAACAGTTTCTCCAGCCTCAGTAAAGCGAACATCAATAGTCGCAAGCTCAGGCCCCGGGTAGAAAAGACAAGAATCAAAGCCCAGTGTCGATGAGCTAATTAGGGGACCATAACTTCCCTCGATAATTCCAATAAATCTCTGCAGGCTGACCGAAGACCGAAAAGAAGGGGAAGCGTAAGAATAGGCAAGTTCATAATCACCAACTGCGAAAGAGGCGGTCTGAGCATTGATTGTGGTTTCGATTCCAGACTGTGCGGTTTGAGAGCACTCCGAGAACTGGATTTCCGGCGCGCTATCTGACTCAGAATCAGTCTGTGGGGATTGATCCTGCTGCTGCGGTTGCTCTGCCTCGGAAACATCCGGTTCAACAGAAGTTAATTGCAGGCTGCATCCACTACTTAGCCCAATCGCGAGAAAACCAATCACCAAAGTTTTCATCATCTGGTGCATCGATAGCGAGTGCTCTGAGGGTGCTCCCCCTGCAATTAGCGCCTTTAGCGGTCCAGCCATACCTGCCAATCTAACAGCTATTAATTTGGGTTGGCTTCCGAGCAAAACTAAGCTTGTTGGCAGAGCAGAGGGGTTACAAACTTGAGCGAATTTATTGTTTCGATTGACCAGGGAACCACCAGCACGAGGGCCATTGTCTTCAATCACTCCGGCGAGATAGTTTCCTCGGGACAGCTAGAACACAAGCAGATTATGACTAACCCCGGCTGGGTTGAACATGACCCCGAAGAGATTTGGAATAACACTCGAGAAGTAATAGGTCAGGCTCTGAGTAGAGCAAATCTGACAAGACATCAAGTTGCCGCCATTGGAATCACCAATCAACGAGAGACAACCGTTGTCTGGGATAAGTTCACCGGCAAGGCTGTTTATAACGCGATTGTCTGGCAAGACACCAGAACTCAACCGATTGTTGACAGGCTCTCGCAGGGCAACACAGAGAAATACAAGGAAAAAACGGGGCTTCCGCTAGCCCCATATTTCTCCGCATCAAAAATCATTTGGATTCTAGAAAACGTTGAGGGCGCAAGAGAAAAAGCCGAGCGCGGCGAGCTGATGTTTGGGACCACCGACAGCTGGTTGTTGTGGAACTTAACCGGAGGAGTAAACGGCGGTCAACACAAAACAGATGTGACTAACGCCAGCAGGACCCTGCTTATGAACCTGAAAACCCTGGATTGGGATCAAGACTTGCTCCAAGAATTCGGTATCCCATCAAGCATGCTGCCATCAATCCAACCCTCGGTTAGCGAGTTTGGAACAGTTGAGCCCAATAACCTCCTAAGAGAGGTGAAAATCACTGGAATCCTAGGAGACCAGCAAGCGGCAACATTTGGTCAAACCGCTTTCGCCAAAGGTGAGTCAAAAAACACCTACGGAACCGGAAACTTTTTGATTGTCAACACCGGTACCGAGATTGTTCACTCCAAGAACGGTCTGATAACCACTGTTTGCTATCAAATTGAAAACCACGAGCCTGTTTACGCCCTTGAGGGATCGATTGCGGTCACCGGTTCACTCGTTCAGTGGCTAAGAGACAATTTGGGAATCATCAAGGAGTCTGCCGAGGTGGAAGAGCTTGCAAAAACCGTGGATGACAACGGCGGGGCTTATCTGGTTCCGGCCTTTAGTGGTTTGTTTGCCCCGCACTGGAGAAGTGATGCCCGTGGTGTGCTGGTTGGGCTGACCAGGTTTATTAACAAAGGACATATAGCTCGGGCAAGCTTAGAGGCCACCGCATTTCAAACCGCTGAAGTTTTGGATGCAGCTAAGAGCGATGCGGGATTAGAGTTCAGCGAAATCCGAGTCGATGGTGGCATGGTCAAAAACGAAACGCTGATGCAGTTCCAGGCCGATATTTTGAGTATGCCGGTGATTCGTCCAGAGGTAATTGAGACCACCGCACTTGGTGCCGCCTACGCCGCAGGTTTACAAATCGATTACTGGCAAAGCCTTGACCAGCTAAGGGAGATCTGGCGTGAAGGGGGCAGATGGGAGCCAGCCATGGAGGAATCAAAGCGTGAAGAATTGCTCAACAACTGGGACAAAGCAGTTCAAAGAACTTTGGATTGGGCTTAGGCCAGAACCTTATCTAGCTCGATTGATTCAATCTGCGCCTTGGTTTCAGACTTTTCCCAACCCAGGGACTTAGCTACTAGATCTGCAATCTGCTGTAGTTGATCACTGTCAAATCCGCCGACAAACCCAATGTTGGTCCTTCTATAAATAAGGTCTGCTAGCTGCGAAACGCCTTCGGTTTCAACTAGATACTTGAGCTCAACATCTGAATAATGATCGGAAACCATTGACTCACCGTTTACCGCGATTTGCGCAATCAGCTCTGCTGCTTTCGTTCCGTAGCGCTCGAGAAGTTGCTTGGCTCGGTCGGTTGAAATTCCAGATGAGTTGGTCTTGAGCCAACTGGCAACTTCTGAATCGGTTTTTGGATAGTTCAATCCCCCACCAATCGGCATATCAGTTGTGGTTAGCTTCCTTTGATCACCGGTTAACTTCATTGCCTCATCGGCAAGGTGCTCACCCAAGGCTCTAAATGTTGTCCACTTTCCACCCACCAGACTGAGTAGACCAAACTCGCTGCTCATTGGTTTGGTGAGCTCAATTCTGTAATCTCTTGAAACAAAACCTGGTGCTAGGTCATCAGCTGCAGGAAGCGGTCTTACGCCTGAGTACTTATAGACAATTTGATCTCTGTTTACTTCAATCGATGGATAGACAAGCTTCACAAGATCTATGAAGTAATCAATCTCTTCCTCAGTGCAATAAATCTCTTCACCCATGTCCACCTTGATATCGGTGGTTCCGATAAGAACTCGTCCCAGTAGCGGATACATCAAAACAATGCGCCCATCGTTGTTTTCAAAAAATATCTCTCGACCATCGCAGGCTTCCAGCAGCCTGGGATTGTCAACAACAATGTGGCTCCCCTTGGTTCCGCCCATGTACTTCGTACTTTCCCCCAAAAGGGCATTGGTCATATCTGTCCAGGGTCCAGTTGCGTTGATCACTAGATCTGCTTTGAATTCAAACTCTTCTCCGGAAAGCTCGTCTTTCAGCAGAACGCCACCTGCAGATTTTCCAATCAGCGAAACATAGTTCACTGCATTTGCATTCGAATGACTTACTGCATCGCTCAATACCTCTATGGCCAAGCGCTCTGGACTTTCCATGCTGGCATCGAAGTAACTGGCTGTGAATTTCACGTCTTGGTTCATATCCGGGAAATTCTTCAACGACTTCTTTTTGCCCCAGAACTGGTGCTTAGGCATTGACTTACCCGCACGACCAAAGGTGTCATACAAAATCAAACCAACCTTGATCAAAAAAGCCCCGCGCTCTTTTGGTTTTCCAGAGGAGTGGGTTAGGAACCGAAGAGGTGCGCTCAAGATGCCACTAAAGACACTAAAAATTGGAATGGTGGTTCGCAAAGGCTTCACCAAATGCGGAGCGTTTTTCAAAAGCCTGTTTCGCTCTTGAAGTGATTCTTTGACAAGTCTGAACTCGCCGTTTTCTAAATACCTAACTCCACCGTGAACCATGTGCGAAGAGGCAGCTGAAGCACCGGAGGTAAAGTCTTTTTTCTCAATCAGTGTTACATCAACACCTTGCAGAGCGAGCTCTCTAAGAGTGGATATTCCATTGATACCCCCGCCAACAATCAGCACCCTCGCATCAGGGTTGCTCCTGAGGCGACCGAGTCGCTCTTCTCTTGAACCAATCAATTCATTACCTCCGACTTCAAAACTAAATTTCAAATAAGGCAAAGAGAAGAGGCGACATGAATTCTGCACATATGTGCAATAATCAAAAACATGCCGGATGAGCTCGAGGGAAGGTCAAAAAACGACCTTGCAACTACCGCTGCAGAACTCTATTACCTGCAGGACTGGAAGATGGAAGACATCGGCAAAAAACTCAACCTATCCCGGTCTAGCGTTTCAAGATTGCTTGAAACTGCCAGAAACAGGGGGATTGTCGAGTTTCGAATTAATCGACCGAGTGACCGCAGCAACAACCTGGCGGAACAACTCAAGTCCAAATATTCAATTTCCGCAAACGTCATTGAAGTTTTCGAAAATTCCACCGCAGATGAGCGACTGGAGATAGTCGGTGCCGAAACTGCCAAAAAACTTGGGAATTTTTTCAGGCCCGGAATCACCATCGGACTTGCCTGGGGATCGACAATTAGCTCTGTCAGTAGGCATATGCATAACTACCGAGTGGCCAACTCAACTGTGGTGCAATTAAACGGTGCCGGCAACGACCACAGCACGGGCATTAGCTACTCCGGAGAAATACTGAATCAGTTTGGGCAAAGTCTTGGGGCAAATGTTGTCCACTTCCCCGTCCCAGCTTTCTTTGACGATCCCGCTGCCAAGCAGGTTATGTGGAAGGAAAGAAGCACTAAAAGAATCCTGGACATCCAATCAAGAATTGACCTAGCTATTTTTGGTCTTGGAAGAATTGACTCTGAGGTTCCCTCCCAGGTTTATCAGGCCGGTTACTTAGGCAAGTCGGATCTTGATGATTTGAACGCTGAGCAAGTGGTTGGTGATATTGCCACCGTTTTTTTTAGAAGCGATGGCTCATGGCGGGACATTGGCTTGAATAACCGCAGTAGCGGACCGGGACTTGATCAGTTGAAAAGGACCCCCAAGCGGGTTTGTGTTGCATCCGGAATTGCCAAAATTGAGGCGCTCAGAGGCGCGATTGCCGGTGGCTACATCACCGACCTATTTATTGACGACTTGACTGCTGAAAAACTTTTGGAGAACAGTAATTGAAAAGTCTTTTCTATCAGCCAACTCAAAGGTGAACTCTGGAATGAACAGGCGTAGCATTGGTTCTACCTAGATGAGATGCAAAACATGCATCAATCGAAGTGAATTGGAGTAATTCAAAATGTCATCGAAGATGAAGAAATGGTTACCAGCCTTCGTTGCACCCGCAACAGTGGTTGCTCTTTCCGTCGCAGTACCAATGCAGGCGAATGCAGAAATTGATCTGCCAGATAAAACCGCCAGCGAGATTCTGCAGATGATGAACAACGACCCGGACATGAGCTTCTCTGGTCGCGTAACCAAGGTTTCAAACCTGGGGTTGCCGCCAATCGGAAACATGCCAGATGTGAGCGAGTCCATGGTTGAAGAGATGGAAGAGAACATGCCAGAGGGCATGGAGGAATTCATCCCCCGAGTTACCGAGAGCAACATGGTCACAGACCTAGTTGAGATTATTTCTGGAACTCACGAGGCAAGAATTTATGTTGACGGGCCAGACAAACTGAAGATTCAGATCTTGGACCCAATGAGCGAGCGAAGCATCACCGTCAACGGTGACACCGTGTGGTTCTACGATGATGACAAGCTGGCAGCTCAGTTCATGACGATGGACGCAGCTGAGCTGGAGACGAAAGCCGATCAATTCCAGGCCGAAAACTCTGCGGAAATTGAGCAGTACATCGCCGAATTGCCATTCGACATCAACAACCCAGCAGAGGTTGCTGACTATGTTTTGGCCGAGGCCAGTGAATACAGCACCATCACAGTTGGCGCGGATCAGAACGTCGCTGGACGCGCTGCCTACGAACTGATTGCAACCCCACTGGCAGCAGAGTCAACAGTGCAGTACGTATCTGTTGCGATTGATGCTGAAACCGGTATGGCTCTAAATGTGAAGGTTGTTGCCAAGGGTCAGGTCGAGCCAGCCATGGAAATCGGCTTCACAAGCATCGACTACTCGACCCCAGATGCATCGATTTTCGAATTCGCTCCCTCCAGTGATGTAACCGTCACCGAGATGGAGATGCCAGAGGAGTTCACAATCGACGGTGAGACCTACACCAAGGAAGAGCTTCAAGCAGAGCTAGAAGCCTCCAAGCCAACCGAAGCCGAATACGAGGAGCTAAAAGCTCAGTATGAGGCAATGGAGAACAAGCCTGTGGTTTACGAAAACGGCTGGGCAACCGTTGTTGAGATGACTCTCAGCGATGAGATGCCAGTCGAGATGTTCCAATCCGAGCTGTTTAGTGAGATGACCATGCAGGTCGACGGTGGGCAGGTTATTTCCACCTCACTTGTAAATGTGCTGATCACTGACGATGGTCGGGTTTTGGCAGGAGCGGTAAATACCGACTACCTGCTTGAGATTGCCGGCTAGTTGAGCTCGGCTAGTAATTACGCCGTCTGGACCTCCGAACTGACTAAACAGTTCGGAGGTCAGACAGCTGTAAACAAAATTAACCTGGCTGTTCCCAAAGGCAGCGTTTTCGGATTCTTAGGTCCAAACGGATCTGGAAAAACCACAACGATCAGAATGCTGCTTGGTTTGGCCGATGCAACAAGTGGCGAGATTGAACTCTTGGGCGAATCGATGCCTAAAGATGCCCAGCAAGCCCTTCCAAGAGTTGGAGCACTTGTCGAGGGACCAGCGTTCTATCCATACCTTTCTGGAAAAGTAAATCTCAGAAGGCTTGATTCAGCCTCCAAAACAGCTGACCCAAAGACTCGTGAACAGCGCATAGATAGGGCATTGGCAAAGGTTGGTCTTACCAATGCTGCAAACAAAAAAGTTCATAAGTATTCACTTGGAATGAAGCAACGACTGGGCATTGCCAATGCGCTTTTGCAGGAAAGAGATCTATTGGTTCTGGATGAGCCGACAAACGGACTCGACCCGCAAGGAACTCGAGAGGTGAGAAACCTCATACGGTCCCTTTCAAAGGACGGAACCACCATTTTGGTCTCCAGTCACCTTCTTAGCGAGATCGAGCAGCTTTGTTCACACGTGGCAGTCATGAGTGCAGGAAAAATCGTTGCCCAGGGTTCTTTGGAACAACTGCAGAGCGAAAACCAAACATTTTTGAAAATCGTCACTCCAGACGCGGATAAAACCCAGAAGGTTTTGAACGAGTTTGGTCTAGAACCTCAGCGCGAGACCAAGCATGGCTTGGAAATATTCGTTTGTGGTGTGGAGCATGGTTTTGATGGAGATCCAGTATTGAGAAAACTGCTTCGATCAAAGGTGAAGATAAAGTCCTTCGCCGTGGAGCAGGCAAGTTTAGAGGACAGGTTTGTTGACCTGACCGGAGAGGGATTCGATGTCGTCCAATAATCGAATCGGCATGTCTCTGATTTGGTCAGAGTTATGGGTTTTGTTCCGCAGGTGGAG
>CAJXTQ010000029.1 GCA_913060985.1 uncultured Micrococcales bacterium
GGCTCATCGCCTGCAGCCAAAGCTGGCTGACACCAAACCTGCCAGGGACCAAAGGCATCTGCTGGCAGTTGCGTCTCCCAAACTCTCACCACACCCTGCTCGCAAACAACAGTTGTGAAATCTCCTTCAGAGACCTCATCCGAGTCAGTGCAATTGATTGCCTGGTCAACAAGCTCAATAACCTCAGAAAGATCCTTTGGGGTTGGCTCTGCAGGGACTGCTGGCTCTTGTTCGGCTACCTCAGGTTCAGAAATAATCTCTTCCTCGGGAGCTTCCGCCTGGGCACAACCGGCAAGCAAGCCCAGAACGGCAAATGAAACAAGTAGTTTTCGCAAAAGAATTACCTTCGTTTGCATCAGTATCGCAGTCAATTTGAACTAATTCGATATCGCACGCTGAAAGCTTTTTGACAGTTAGACAGTTGGAAATAACGGCAAGAGAGATTGATAGAAAGCCCTAGGCTGAAACTAATGAAGCGCATTATTTTTCTACACGGTTGGACCAACCGCAGACCACTCGGTCACTGGCACCGACTAGCCCAAAACGAGCTACGACAGAAGGGCTATCAAGTTTGGTATCCGCAGTTTCCATCCCCTGACACACCAGAGCCTGCTGAGTGGCAGGAGCTATTGATTCAAGAAAATCAGATGATGGATGAATTTGGCGAAGGAGAGAAGATTGCAATTGCCCACTCGTTGGGGTGTCTGAATTGGCTGGTGGCTGCAATGAGTGATTCGATTACGAGTTTTGACAGGGTGCTATTTGTCGCCCCTCCTGACACAACTCTGACTGACCAAGCCGAGGGAATCAAAGGCGACCCGGTTGATATCACCCACCCAGCTGTTTTGCCATCGATTGCAGCCAAAGCAGGAGAGTTTCTAATGATTGCAGGAGATAACGATCACTGGCTTCCGAGAGGAATTCAAGAAACCTATGGTGATGTTTGGAACATGAAACCTTTGGTCTTCCCGGGTGCAGGACATTTCAGCCATGAAGATGGCTGGGGTCGCTGGGGCGGATTGGTTGATTGGATTGAATCAAATAACCCAGAAGACCTACTAAGGAAATAAATGCCAACAGCACTGATTACTGGTGGAAGCAACGGGCTTGGTTTGGAAACGGCCAAAGCATTGCTTGAGCGAGGATTCGACGTAATCATTACCGGCCGCAGCCAGCAGAAGCTTGTCAATGCCGAAAACAAACTCAATTCAAGCAAGCTGAATTGGATTGCCAATGACATAAGCGATTTCGAACAAGTCGAATCACTTACTGCAAAGGTTTCAGAGATTGATGTTTTGATCAATAACGCAGGTCAAATGGGTCCACCCTTCACGCTTTCAAAACAGGGTCATGAACTGCAGATGGCAACCAATCATCTTGGGCATTTTCTACTGACCAAGCTTTTATGGGAAAAGCTATCGAAATCATCTAACCCAAGAGTTATTCACCTAAGCTCCACCGTTCACAGAAACGGAAAAGCTGTCAAGGACACATCAGAGCTTTCAGGCAAAGACATCGAATATGACCGCTGGCAAAGATATGCCGACACCAAACTTGCCTGCGCCTATTTCGGTCGGGAGCTTGACATCAGGGCCAAGCAGGCTGGAAGCAAAGTCAAGTCAGTGATTGCTCACCCTGGCTGGGCATCAACTGGGTTGCAGGTTCACTACCCAACCAGGGCACACGTTTTTGCTCAGAGTCCGAAACAGGGCGCACGAAGTCAGATCCGTGCAGCAATCGATGAAGTTGAGGGCGGTGAGTTTTTTGGACCATCGCTTGAGCTTTGGGGAAGACCAACAAAGATCCGTGGATCGAAACTCAGCAGAGATTTAGATCAGGCAAAAAAGCTTTGGGAGATGACCGAGGAATTAACTGGAGATTTCAACATTAGTTAGTTCTAATCTTTATCCACTCAATTTCTAACCAATGCTTGGCATTGTTGAAGCCATGGAAGAACAGATTCGGATTGGCTCAAGAAAAGGCCTTGAACTTGAACGGGAGCGCGACGCTCTTGATTTAGTGTTCTGGGCGTTTGTTTTCCTGCCAATTCTCTTGTTTGTTCTCGAAGGCGGCCTGGTTGGAATCTCCTCGATGACCGACATTCTCTCCAGTGCCAACAGGGCAATAGCGCTGATTGCAACATCGTTGCTCATGATCCATCTGCTGCTGGTTGCAAGAATTGGCTGGGTTGAAAAGGTTCTGGGTCTAGATGGGGCAACCGCGAGACATAAACGACTTGGTAAACCAATCGTTTACTTGTTCTTTGCCCACCTAGTCATATCCGTCACTCACTATTCATTGGTCTCGGGCTCGAATATCGTCAGTGGGCTTGTGGATCTCAATCTGAACTACTGGCAGATAGGGCTTGCCACTATCGGTTTTGTATTGATGATCGTTGTCGCCTACACATCGGCAATATCGGTCCGCAAAAGGTTCTCTTATGAGATTTGGTATTTCATTCACCTAGCAAGTTATGTCGCTGTGCTGTTGGCTATCCCCCACCAATTTGCTTTTGGAACAGACTTTTTGGCTCAACCCTGGCTTGCAACTTTTTACCTAGGTCTTTACCTATTCGTTTTCGCATCGGTGATTTGGTTCAAGCTGGCGCTGCCGATTGTGCAATCCAGAGGACTGCGAATACAAAAGATTGTTCCAGATCTGAACAACACAACCAGTGTCTACATAGACGGTCCAGGACTGAAGGGGATTCCCTATGAGGCCGGACAGTTTTTCATGTTGAGGGTTCTAACCCCGAAACTCTGGCACCAATCACACCCCTTCAGTGTCTCGAGCTCGCCCGGTGAGCAAAGCCTTCGTTTCACCATTGGCTCCAGAGGTGACTTCACATCCGTTATTCCAAATTTGAAACCGGGAACCAGAGTAATCATTGAAGGTCCCTATGGAATCTTCAGTCAGAAAACCAGAACTAAGAGAAAAATGCTGATGATTGCTGCTGGCATTGGTGTCGCCCCTGTTAGATCACTTGCAAGATCGGTTATTAGCGAGCCCGGTGATGTCACGGTGCTGTATCGGGTGAATGACAAAAACGATGCCGCCCTGCTAGAAGAGCTCAGAGATATCTGTGATCAAAGACAACACAATTTAGTCGTGCTCGATGGTGAAAGATTCAATCAAAGCTGGCTTCCCGGGCTTAGTGAACTTCCTGACCATTCGAGATTACTCGAACTTGCCCCGCATGCCCTTGAGAGCGATATCTATGTTTGTGGTCCAGCTGTTTGGAGTAAATCAGTGGAGCAAACGCTCAAAAAATTGAACGTGAACAAAAATCAGATTCACCTTGAGGAGTTTGCCTGGTGAGAAACTCGACATTAGTAACAGCATCGATTGCAACGCTGAGTGCGCTTTATCTAGGTCAGAACATGGCCATCCAGAACCAACAGCCACTAACGCTGGTGGTTCAGCCCGTTGATCAACAAACTCAAGCCTCCTCAGCATCAGCCGAAACCAACACTTTGCCAAATCCGGAGCCCGAAAGCCCAGCTGTCACTAAACAGGAAACGAAGCCAACAGAGCCTAGTCAGCCCACCACTGAAACACCGACCGAGGCACCACCCCCAAGCCAAGAGCCCACGCAGCCCACACCTGCACCTGCTCCGGCAGAAGAGCCAGCACCTGTGGCAGAGCCTCAGGCACCAGTGAAGGTTACGGTCAACTCGGATCCAGTGAATTATGAGTACGGGGTGATTCAGCTGAGCGTGACCTCAGTTGATGGAACCTTGACTAACGTATCGATGCTGCAGGGGGAAACAAGCTTTGGTCGAGGAGATGCCTACACAGCATTGATCTCAGCAACAATTTCTGCTCAAGGAACTAATTTTGGTAATTACTCTGGCGCAACCTTCACAACAGAGGCCTTCAAATCTGCCGTTGCCAATGCAATTGGCAAGCTCTAGATCTTTGCAAGCAATGGGTAAAACCCAGAAGTTGAGCGCATTTGTCCATCTTTGGTGACTGCCATTGCAATCACCTCTCTAGGCAGAAGGTCAAATGCTTCGAAGCCTCCAGCGATCAAAGCAGTCGCCCAGACATCGGCAGTCACTAGGTCGCTTGCGACAACGTTGGCCTGCACAAAAGCATCGCTTCTGCGCCAAATATGCTCGCCACGCTCGCTAGAACCACTTGTGGCAACAGCCCTGAGGTCTGTTTGGTTTAGCTCCAAGACCATGTTCACAAAAGAATCCTCTGAGGCAATCGGGCTCAGGTTTGCAAGACCAACTCGTGTTAGTGGGGAGTCTTTTAGTTTTGATGAGAGCAATATGTCACCACCGGCATTGAGAGTGAACTCCTTGAAGCCATTGGCCTCCAAAAAATTAGCAGCGTTCTGAGCAGCCCAGGTCTTGACAATGCCGGAAGGGTCAAACTTCCCTGAGGGTGTCCTGGCATCAAAGAAGCCACCGGTCAACTCTTTCCAACTCTCAGCTTTCGACCAAACATCACGTTGAACCGATGAGGCTTTCTCAATACTCAGCTCACCGCGATTGATTTTTGAAAGCTCGCTCGATTCCAAATAGGTAGAGAATCGCTGGTTTGCATCCTCGATGATTTCCATCGCCATCTCGCAAAATCGCTTGGCTTCATCCTGGGTTCGGTAATCCAAAATCTTGAATATGAAGCCAGTTCCCATGGAGCCGGCCTTGAATTGAAATGCTTGCTCAGACAAATTTGTATCCCATACCGCGAACTGTTTGGATTCTCTCCGCACCAACCTTTTGCCTCAGATAACGGATGTAGACATCGACCACGTTGCTTCCGGGATCGTGAGCCAATCCCCAAACTCTGGAGAGTAGCTGCTCTCTGGACAAAACCTGCTTCGGGTTTTTCATAAACATTTCAAGCATCTTGAACTCTCTGGTTGTGAGTTCAAATTCTTCACCGGCAACTTTCAGTTGCCTGGATATCAAATCCAGCTGAACATCACCGATTTGGATTGTGCTTTCACTACTGGTCTTCTCACTCGGCTGAGCAATTCTCCGCTTTACCCTTACCAGAAGCTCCTCAAAGCTAAAGGGCTTGGACATGTAATCATCAGCCCCAACATCAAAGCTTGCGACAGTGTCTTCAACACTGTCTCTTGCTGTGAGGACAATCACCGGGATGCTGTCGCCACTCCCACGCAGCTCCTCCAAAACCTGATAGCCATCTTTGCCAGGGAGTCCAATATCCAAAATCAAAAGATCAAACTCCGATGCCCGCAATAAAGCCAGTGCTTGCTCTCCGCTGGGAGCGACAACTGTCTCAAACCCAGCGGCCTGCAAGCCCTTGGAGATGAAGCTAGAGATGCGGTCGGCATCCTCAGCAATTAGGACTCTGCTCATTTCTCTCCTCTGGGCAAAACGATAGCGACTTTCGCACCACCCAGGCTGCTGTCGCCAATTTCTAACCTTCCGTCGTGTGCTCGGGCAATTGCATCTGCAACTGCAAGACCAAGGCCACTTCCTTCTCCATGTTCAGAGTGGTTAGCACCCCGAGCAAAACGCTTAACAATGCGCTCTCTGTCTCGCTCTGGGATTCCAGGACCACTGTCACCAACAAAGATTGAGATTTCAGTATTGGTAGCAGAAATACCAATCTCGATTTGGTCCCCCGGTTTGGTCTGGGAGCAGGCATTATCAGCTAGCTGCAGAACAGCTTGGGTAATTCGCTGTCGATCTAATTCATAATCCACACCCTGGTCAAAAGGTGCTTGAATCCAGGTTCTTTCGGCCAGAGCCTCTGCTTTGACAAATAATTCATCTCCCAAAACCTGAAGATCTATTGTTTCTTTTTTAGTGAATCCAGGTTGATTTGATTTGGTTAGGGTCTGGAGATCACTGACCAATCTGCTCATTCGAGCTAATTCGTCACGAACTATATCCATGCTTTGCGCATTGGCTTTCGGATCATTAGCCAATAGATCCAGGTGTCCTCGAATTACGGTCAGCGGGGTCCTAAGCTCATGTCCCGCATCATCAACAAACTGTTTTTGGTTTTCAAAGGATTGCTCAACTCGATCAAGCATGGAGTTGAACTCAATAGCCAACTGATCAAGTTCATTGCCATTTCCACTAACTGGAACCCTGCCTGAAAGATTTGCATGGCCGATTTCAGCGGCTGCTGAGGAAATTTGCTTGATTGGTCTAAAGATTCTTCCCGAGCCAAACCAGCCAAGCAGGCTTACGAGCGACAATGCTAAAAGGGCTATTCCAATAAAGCTTGCTAGCGCGGCATTGGCCTGAGCCTGCTGAGACTCGAGACTGAAAACGCTAACAAGAAAACCGCTGTCCACCTCCGAGCTGACTGGGACAGAGATCCATCGAAACTGTTCGCCCTCTAGTTCAAAATCACCAACGGTTGTTGATGAGACTGCAGTTGCCAGGTTCAAAAAAGACTGGTTTTGGTCCAATCTCAAATCTGAACCACCAGATCTCAAGACAACCCTTCCATCAACGACTGCCAAAATCTGCTCATCAGTATCTGGAGAGCTTCGCTGGATGAATCTCTCCAGAAGTTGCTCAGATGATTGAAACTCCAATGACTCTGAAAGAAGCAACAACTCATTTGCCTCACGCGATAGTGATTCAGCGATTCTTTGATCACCCTGTTGTTGCAAAACAAATGCGGTTCCGCTGGTGAGCAGGATTGCCAAAATCGCCATCGGGGTGAGAATCCAGATGACGATTTTCAGCCTTAGCGAAGATCTCAAACTAATCAGCGCACCACATAATCAAAATCCTCAGTGATTGGCTCTCTGTCCTCCAGAGATTCATAAACCACTAGATCACTCGAGTCATAAGCCCCATTACCGTTATCCGAAAACAGTTGCGCATACAGCTCCTGACTGGAGGTAATTGGTGTCGAGAGAGAGATTGAGACCGGTGTGCTGTTAGCACTTACCTTCGCAACGCCAAGAACGCTTCCCGAACGGTTAGTAATTACAATCAAACCGCTGGCTAGCGAAGTTCTCACCTCGTCGACGGCAATGGTGGTTCCATCCCCGGACTGGTCCTCTATTTCTAGCTCCGCGTAATCAATCACATACTCATTGGCTGACGTTGGCGAACCAGATTGAGACTCCTCACTGGGCTCGGAGACATCAGGCTCAGCTGATTGTTGGGGTATTGAAGATTCATTAGCGTTCTCCGTTGAAGAAGTCTGCCCAGAGTCGCTACTGGAGGGTCCAACCTGCACTGATTCGGGAAGGTTGGTTGGTGTAACCGCCTGCGAACAACCAGTCAGGCTCACAACAGTAATCAGCACCAAAGCCAGATTCTTCATGGTTCTAAGCTACCTCTTTTCTAATCGTCGTCGTCATCGTCGT
>CAJXTQ010000030.1 GCA_913060985.1 uncultured Micrococcales bacterium
CTACTGCGAGGTTTCATGTCATTTGCCATTTGATTAGTCTAATCATTTTGCAAGGCGGTAGCCTTCTAAGGTGGTTGATTCAGATACAACAAGGCAGCCAACCGGCCTGGAGCTTTATTCGAAGGCGGCTCAAAAGAGCGCTCGAGAGGTTATCTATTCTTATTCCACCAGTTTTGGTCTTGCCACCAGACTGATAGAGCCAGTGGTTAGAAGGCATATCGAGAACATTTACGCCATGGTTCGAGTTGCAGACGAGATTGTGGATGGGTCTGCCAGTGAGGCTGCAACTACTTCTCCCGAATTAGACCCCGCGAAAGAGATAGCTGATTTTGAAACTGAGTGCTACAAAGCAATGGAGCTTGGATATAGCACAAACCTTGTTTTGCACGCTTTTGGGACTACCGCCCGCGAGGTTGGCATAAAAAAAGATATCGTCAAACCATTTTTTGATTCGATGAAGATGGACCTGAGTGACACAGTTCATGACCAGCAAAGCTTCAAGAAATACGTCTATGGCTCTGCTGAAGTTGTAGGGCTCATGTGCCTCAGGGCTTTTATTCACGGTAAGGATTACACCGAAGATGAGCAGCAAATCTTGAATGAGGGTGCACTCGCCCTTGGAAGTGCTTTCCAGAAAGTGAACTTCCTCAGGGATCTCAGTGCTGATTTCACCAAACTGGGACGGAGCTATTTCCCCGGTGTGAATGTTGATAATTTTGACGAGGCAACCAAGCAACGGCTTGTCAAAGATATTGATTCGGAGCTGGATAAGGCACGGAATGCCATTCCGCTTCTTCCAAAATCAGCGGCAAGAGCCGTGAAAGCAGCATGCGAATTATTCGCAAGCCTAAATAAAAAGATTTCCAATACTGATGCTGCGGAATTGATTAATACCCGAATTAGTGTTGCTAATGGAAAGAAATTGATAATTCTTGCACGTAGCTATTTAGGAGCTGGTCGTTGACTCAAAAAACCGCGGTAGTAATTGGCGCTGGCATTGCCGGACTTGCCTCTGCTTCATTACTGGCCAAAGCTGGCATGAAAGTGACTGTCTTGGAGGCTAGGGAGAGCATCGGAGGAAGGGCCTACCTCTGGGAAAAAGACGGCTTCAAATTTGACATGGGACCCAGCTGGTATTTGATGCCGGATGCGTTTGAGCAGTTTTTTAAGCTGATGGGAACCACCGCGGAAAAAGAGCTGAACCTGGTTCAACTAGACCCTGGTTATAAAACAATTGTTCAGGGGTTTGAACAGCCAGTTATCGTTCGTGACTCTTTGGAAAAAAACAAAGAACTGTTCGAAGGAATTGAACCGGGCGGAGCGAAGAAGCTTGATGAATATGTCGCCAGTGCTGAAAATGCATACGAACTGAGCCTCAAGCATTTCCTTTACACAAATTTCAAAAACACTAAGGGTTTCACAAACTCTGAAGTGTTGCGCCAGGCAGGCAAATTCGTTCAGCTACTGACTACATCGCTGGATAGCTTCGCTGGCAAATATTTCAAAGATGAGAGGCTCAAGAAAATCCTCGATTACCCAGCTGTTTTTCTAGGGGCGAGTCCGTATGAGACTCCGAGCATGTATCACCTGATGACTCACGTGGATATGAACATTGGAGTTTTTTACCCAATGGGCGGAATGTACACACTGATTGAAGCGATAGAAAGATTGGCTTTGGCTGAGGGAGTTGAAATCCGCACCAACTCCAAGGTCACCGAGATCCTGCACACAGGCGATCGGGCGACCGGGGTCAGAGTTGGTGATGTCGAATACCATGCGGATGTAGTTGTAGGTTCAGCCGACTTGCATCACGTCGAGACGAAACTTCTGCCAAAAGAAAAGCAAACTTTCAAACAAAGCTTCTGGGATAAGAAAACTCCGGGACCTTCGGCCTTGCTTGTTTACTTGGGAATCAAGGGAAAAATCGATCAGCTAGAGCATCACACCCTGTTTTTCACCGATGATTGGAAATCTGGATTCAAAGAGGTTTTTGCTAAGGCAGATGGAAACAGAAAAATTCCGGAGCCAGCAAACATGTATGTTTGCATGCCGTCAAAAACCGACCCCAGCGTCGCACCCGAAGGATACGAAAATGTCTTCATCTTGGTTCCAACAGCCGCTGACCCATCACTTGGTAGCGGGGGGATAAACGGTGAAGGAGATGAGTCTGTAGAGAAAACTGCAGATCGAATAATCGATCAGCTCGGGGAATGGGCGGGGATTGAAAACCTCCGAGAGAGAGTGGTTGTGAGAAGAACTGTCGGACCTCGGGACTTCGTCAACGAATTCAATGCCTGGAGCG
Source organism: uncultured Micrococcales bacterium (assembly GCA_913060985.1). Lineage (GTDB taxonomy): Bacteria > Actinomycetota > Actinomycetes > Actinomycetales > Microbacteriaceae > CAJXVY01. The sequence goes on from CAJXTQ010000030.1 coordinate 2,303, forward strand.
GAACCGCCCTGGGAATGGCTCACACGCTTCGCCAGAGTGCCTTTTTCAGACCTCAAAATCGCTCAAAGAAACTGAAGAATCTCTTCTACTCGGGACACAACACCATTCCAGGTATTGGTCTTCCAATGTGCTTGATCGGTGCAGAGCTTGTTTATAAGCATCTAACGGATGATTCCACTAACGGTCCAATTGAGAAGGAGCTGCAGAAACTGGACTCTTGGAAGGGACTTGGTTAGATGGAGCTTTTTGGATTCAGCTATCTTGCAGCACTGCTATTTTCGATTATCGGCACAAGCTTGATTGATAAAAGGCACGGTCTGGCGCTGTTTGTCTCGCCTGTGGCAACTGTGGTTTCAGTTTTTGTGGGTGTTGCAGTTTTCCTCGCCTGGGACTTGATCGGAATTGAGCTTGGAATATTCTTCATCGGGCCTGCCGAACATGTCTCTGGCATATTGCTTGCTCCAGAGCTGCCGCTAGAAGAGTTTTTCTTCCTGATGCTGCTGAGCTACTCAACGTTAGTTGTCTATCGACTTGCAGAAAAGAGGGTCAAGTGACCTACATCCTGCTAACAATCTCAGTCCTCTCTGTCTTTGCAATCTACGCTTTTCTGATGCGTAGATGGTTGAAACCAAAGCCCCTGGCAGTCGCAACTGGAGTTTTACTTCTGCTAACCCTGGTGTTTGACAACCTGATCATTGCTACTGGAATAGTTGATTACGATCCAGAAAAGATATCTGGCATCAGACTGGGAGTTGCGCCTATTGAGGACTTTGCCTACACGCTAGTGGCGCTGGTGCTGGTCCCGTCTGTTTTCAATTTCTTGCGCATCAGATTATGAATTCGCTTCTTTCAGTTGTTTCCAGCTCCAGACCCATTTCGTGGGTAAATACAGCATTCCCATTTGGGGTTTCCTATCTCCTGATCACCAGAGAGTTCGATGCGAATTTCTGGGTGGGAACAATCTTTTTCCTAATTCCATACAACCTATTGATGTATGGCATAAATGACGTTTTTGACTACCAGAGTGACCTTGCCAACCCTCGAAAAGGGGGTGTCGAGGGAGCTTTACTTCAACCAAGTTTGCACCGGGTGACAATTGCATCAGGAGTATTGCTTTCACTGCCTTTTGTCGGATATTTGTTTTGGTCTGGGGATATTCGAAGTGATCTCATTTTGGCTGCGACGATATTCACCGTTATTGCCTATTCACTAAAGGGTTTGCGGTTCAAAGAGGTTCCATTTTTAGATTCCGCGACCAGTGCCTCACATTTCGCGGGACCGCTTGCCTTTGGTCTCAGCCTGTCTGGAACAAATCCCCTTTCGGGTAACGCTCTGCTGATAGTCGCTTCATTGTTTTTGTGGTCGATGGCCTCTCACGCATTTGGTGCGGTTCAAGATGTGAAAGCTGATAGAGAAGGTGGTATCGGCTCCATAGCAACAAGTATTGGAGCTAGATGGACTGTCAGGCTGGCTTTTGTGCTTTATGCAATGTCGGCAACGCTTTTGATAGTTGCTGGTCAGCCCATGGCGATTGCAGCCATAGCGCTTATCCCCTATCTGGGAATTCTGATCCCCTATTGGAATCTGGCAGACGATGAATGCGAGAAAGCCAACTGGGGATGGAAAAGCTTCTTATGGCTGAATATTTTTGCGGGGGCGGTGGTCAGCTTGATCATCATCGAGTTTGTGCAAGGGCGTTGATTCGCTCAATTGCCTGTTCGATTATTTCTGGATAGGTGCCGATATTCATCCTGGCAAAACGAAGATAACCTTTGTCATCAATAGAGTGATCACTTCCCGCGACCAGTGAAACGCGTCCTTTATCAAGGATCTCTGAAGCTGGATTATCAATCCCCAAACCTTCCAGATTCAACCATGCAAGATATGTGGCGTTTTGATTGTAGGTCTCTACCCATGGTTTGTCTTCTAAAAGGGTATTCAGCAGTTTGAAATTGGATTCAATTCTGGCAACTGTCTCACCTAGCCATTGATCGGATTCGGCATAGCTGGCAATCATTGAAGCAATTCCAAGAATGGAGGTTCTATAGGGAACTGCCATTGGAAGCTTTTCCATTGCTCGATTCTTCAATGCCTCTGATTCGAATGACATCAAGCCACCCTTCACGCCAGCGGTGTTGAAACTTTTCGAGCTGGAGGTGATTGTGATACCCACCTCTCTCGCCTGTTCACTTACAGATGCAAATGGAATAAATCTCGCCGAGGAATGAGTCAGTGGAGCGTGAATCTCATCCGCAAGTACTGTGACGGAATAACGCTCGGCAAGATCGGCTATAGAAATCAAATCCTCTTTTGAGTGAGCCGCGCCAACAGGATTATGTGGAGAGCAGAGCAGATAAACATCAACCCCCTCTTTGAATCTTTGCTCAATCTGATCCAAATCCAATACCCAAGAGTTTTCAACCAATCTCAGCGGAGCGTCGATTATCTGAGATTTGGATTCCGAAATCCATTTTCTAAAGGAAGCGTAAATTGGGGAGTTTACGAGCACCCTGCCGCCTCCCGGTACAAGTGCCCTGAGTAGTTCAACCCCAGCAACGCCAACATCCGTGACAGGGAAGACCATCTCCGACTTGGGCAAAAACCCCCAGTGGCGGTCTGAAAAAGAACTGAATGATTGGCCAAGCTCATCCAGTGGGTATGCATATCCCAAATCGTCGTTTTCAATCATTTCGATCAAGGAGTTCTTAATTGCGGGGCTGAGCGGAAAATCCATCTCGGCAACATGCATGGGGATCACATCCTCTGCAAATCTCCGCCACTTAACACTTTTTCTTTGCCTAAGCTCATCAAGTCTGCTCATTGCGTAAGCGCCCTCGCATCCAATCTCGCGGTCAGTGCCATGTGTGGAACCGTCAGTGCCCAGATTACAACCAACAGAATCCATAAAAATTCGGTGCTCAGATTCAGCCCGATAGTCAAAGCCAGGCCGATGGTGAAGGCAATAACAAGAACCAATGCGGGGACCCCTGCGTTAACCGAAGACCAGAACGCCTTAGCTGTCTGGTTTGCCTGATGAGCGTTCAAGGATTTCGGAAGCTCCAAAGTGAGTCGGCCGGTGTGTCTGAGGGCATGCCAAAAACCAAAGTAGAAGGCAAAGGCAACCAAAGGAGGAGCCGTGATGGAGATAATCAACAACAGGCCGATATCCAGTGCGTTGTCAAATCTGCTGTTGAGAAGCATCCAGACGATACCGACCAAAGCGATGCCGATCATCGCGAAGTACAGATAGCTCTCAAAAACTCCTGACCAGCCAATGAGAGCCGGATTTACCGCTGCCAGCGCCTCAGAACTCTGAGGATTTACCAGCGGTATCAAAACCGGTGTGAAACCAGCAGCCAGGGCGTAGGGAATTTTTGAAAAACGTTTGCGAGAAGATCTGGAATCAATTTCCGAGATAAATGCTGCATCGCCAATTCCAAAGTGAATGGCACTCATAAGCACCACTAATTGAAATCCGAGCAGATTGAGAGAGAGGATAAACCAGATTGCCAAGCCCACAACTGCCAGATATCCGCTAAGGAACAGCACCATTCGCAAAGACGCCATTTTCGGGACCGTCACCAAGTGATCAACTGCACCGTGGGGAATTCCAACCGCCAGCGCAATCAGTGCCAGTACAACCTGCATCTGGATTGATAGACCACCGGTCAACAAATGCACTAACCCGACACCAATCCCAAATAGAATTCCAAGTCGGGATATTTGTCGAAGAAGATTGAGAAGCTTAAGTTCAGATTCCATACTGAGGATTTTAGAAGCCCCGGAGAAAGAGAGCAGACTTGTTCGGAGAATGGTCTTACATGGCAATGCTTGGATTTGTCGTCATTGCCTCGTGGTGGCTTGAGTTTGCATTCAAAACAAGGGTGCTGAGAGATCCGAAAAGAGTGTTGAAAACGCTTGCCATTGTCGTGCCATTTTTCGTTCTCTGGGATGCCTATGCAATAGCCCAGGGACATTGGTTTTTTGACCCCGACCAGACACTAGGAATCATCGGGCCGCTGAATATCCCGCTGGAAGAGTACCTATTCTTCATAATCATTCCGATTGCAGCGATGCTGACTCTGGAGGGTGTCAGAAATGTGCTGCCAGTGGTTCGCGGATGGATCTCTGCGATAAAGAGGGTGAGGAGTAACTAATGCCTTACTTCCTGCTTGCCCAGATTGCAATTGTTGCCGTTGTGTTGGCTGAAATTTTTATTTTCAAAACTGGTCTTTTTTCGGATATAAGGTTTTGGCTTGCCTACGGGATTGTTGTGTTTTTCCAATTGCTGACCAACGGCTACCTGACTTTCAACAACATAGTGATGTATGACCCAGAGGTAATTGGCGGAACACGTGTAGCCTACGCTCCGGCGGAGGATCTATTTTTTGGATTTGCTCTGGTGACGCTGACTCTTTTGGTTTGGAGCAGAATCAAGCCATCAAAAGGGGAATAGCCGCTGCCCTTGATTGCTTGTTAATTTCATGAGCAAATTAGAACCAGGCACCAAGGCACCAGCATTCACCCTTCAAAACAGCGAGGAAAAAGAGTTTTCCTCTGAGAACTTCTCGGGTGAGAAGACAATCCTTTATTTCTATCCGGCAGCCGGCACCCCCGGATGCACAAATCAAGCATGCGATTTTCGAGACAATTTGAATTCTTTAAAGTCTCTGGGCTACACAGTTGTCGGTGTCAGTCCAGACAAACCAGCGAAGCTAGCTAAGTTTAAGGAAAAGGAAGGGCTCAACTTTGAGCTTTTGTCTGACCCGGACAACGAGGTTCAAAAGTTATACGGAGCTTATGGTTTGAAAAAAATGTATGGCAAAGAATACGAGGGCACGATTCGCTCAACTTTCGTAATCGACCAGCAGAGCTCTATCGAACATGCCTTTTACAACGTGAAGGCAAAAGGACACGTGGAGATGCTAAGAAAACAGTTGGGCATCTAAGTTCTGTAAGGTTTGAACATGAGTGAAAAACCTAAGAAGAACAAAAAAC
>CAJXTQ010000031.1 GCA_913060985.1 uncultured Micrococcales bacterium
CCTCGGCTCTTTCCAATGCAGCCGCGGTTCTCAAAGAAGCATAGAAATCAGCTCCATACTGCCTGTGGGTCCTTCTTCGAATACCGGCGGTGTCAATAAAGCGCCAGGCTTTGCCACCAATTTCGACCTGCTCATCAATTGGATCTCTGGTAGTTCCCGCAATATCGCTAACAACCGCCCTATTTACTCCGGTGGCCTTGTTCAGAAGCGAGCTTTTTCCAACGTTTGGTCTTCCAATTAGAGCAACTCTTCTTGCAGTGGTGTCGATTTCGTCGGCGACCTGAGAGCTTTCAGGAAGGTTTCCAACCACAACGTCCAATAGGTCAGCAACTCCCCGACCATGCAGCGCGCTGACTCCATACGGCTCCCCAAGACCAAGAGACCAAAGACTTGCAACTTCTGGATCCAGCCGCTCATCGTCTACTTTGTTGGCAACCAGATAGACAGGCTTGCCTGATTTTCTGAGCATTCGAACAACCTGCTCATCACTTGCTGTGGCGCCAACCATTGCATCGACCACAAACATCACCGCATCACTCAGTTCAACGGCAACTTCGGCCTGTCCTGCAATTGATGCCTCCAGGCCCCTGACGTCGACTTCCCAGCCTCCGGTGTCTACCAGCGTGTACTCTTTGTCGTTCCACTCAGCTTTGTAACTAACTCGATCTCGGGTGATGCCTGGCTCATCTTTTACCACAGCCTCACGTCTTCCAAGAATTCTGTTTACAAGGGCTGATTTACCAACATTGGGTCTTCCAACTATGGCAACAACCGGAGGTGGTGGCCTGAAGCCGGTTTGCTCCAGCTCCCGGTCTAAAAGATCAAGGTCTTCCTCATCAAGCTCAAAATCTTCAAGCTGTTGCTTATAAAACTCTTCGTCTTCAGATGATTCCTCGTCCACGAGGTTTTCCACCAATTCCAAAACCCTGTCCACCACCTGGTCAAAATTCATCAGGGTCGAGTCAACTAGCTCAACGCCCTCGGCAGGCTTCAAAAAATCAACCGCCTGCGCGTCACGCTTATCTCTTTGTGAAACTGTTTTCGTGAGGTCATCACCAGACAGCCCATTCTCGCCGGCCCTGCGTGCAAGCCTGACCTCCTCATCTGCCGTGAGAAGAATTCTGAGCTGTGCTTCGGGGGCGATCACAGTTGTGACATCTCGCCCCTCAACAACGATCCCATCTCTGCGGCAACTTTGAATTCGTTTTTGCGCATCGGCGACCATCCAGTTTCGAACAGCCTGGTTGGTTGAGTAGTCACTAACCGAAGCCGAGACCTCAGCTGAACGAATCTCTTCAGTGACATCGCTCTCCCCGAGACGAACCCAGTAGTTTTCTGGGTCGTCACTGATTTGGTAGTCAAACCTACTGAGTAGGTTTTCTGTTTCAAGCTCTGGGTTTCTAAGAGCAAATAGAGTGAGTGCCCGATAGCCGGCGCCAGTATCCAAATATCCATAGCCCAAGCTTGCGGCAACTTCTTTGCTTACAGATGATTTGCCGCTTCCGGCAGGACCATCGATCCCAATTACAAATTCACTCAAGCTAATCTCCAGCCCAGTTCAGTCAGCTCGGCGACGAGTTTTTCAAAACTCTCGGGCAAAACATCCAGTTCGGCCAAGCCTATCTGAGCACCAGGCGAGTGCTCCAGTCGCAAATCCTCAATGTTTACGCCAATTGAACCTATCTCATTGAACAGTCGTCCGAGCTCTCCTGGTTTATCATCAACCATCACAACAACTGTTTGGTAGCCGCGGTTTTTACCCCCATGCTTGCCAGGAATTCTGGCTGCCCCGTCGTTACCCTCGGTCAGTAATTGATAAACACCTTTGAGGCCTCCGCCGCTTGCTAGGGACTCTATCTGTTCCGCTGCATCATTTAGGCGATCGGCTAAAGATCTGACAAATGGCGCGAGTGATTGGGAGTTCTTTGCAAGAATCTGCGTCCAAAGCTCCGGATTGCTGGATGCAATTCTGGTCATATCCCGAAGCCCCTGGCCGCTGAGCTCAATGTCCTGCTGATCTTGATCCAAAAGTTCAGAGGCAAGAATGGAGCTCAGAAGTTGAGGCAGGTGAGAGGTGAGCGCTACCGCCCTATCGTGTTGCTCATAACTTAGCTCAATGGGAGTCGCCCCCACCAAACGAACAAGGCTTCTGACTTTATACAGGGCATCGGAGTTATTCTCTGCAGCGCAGATCACCCAGGGCCTGGAGAAAAACAAATCCGCTTGAGCTGCAATCGCCCCTCCTCGCTCACGCCCGGCCATTGGGTGACCTCCAACATACCTTCCGGTATCTGTAGAGAGCTTTTTCAGCTCTTCCAAAATTGATCCCTTTACGCTCGCTACATCTGTAACCACGGCATCCGGATGAGCCTCTATTTCGAAGGCAAGCTGGGAAGCGGTTTTATCTGGTGGGAGGCAAACCACCACCAAATCGGGTTCGCGGTCAATAGCTTCACTACCTGCACCATATTCAATGGCAAGTCTTAGGTTTGTCGAGGAATTATCCTCCAGCCAAACAGGGATATCGTGCCTTCTCAGCGCCAGACCGATACTGGTGCCGATTAGTCCAGCACCAACAATTTTGACGCTTCTAAGTTCACTCACTGCGCGAGATCCAACCTCAATGCCTCTGCTCCGCGAAGGTATATGTGCTTTATCTCGCTCCTTGGTGTGTCGATGTCGCAAGTCATCATCAGACGAATAACCCTTGGCATAGCGCCTTCAACGTCCATCTCTATTCCACACATCAAAGGGACATCTCCAAGCCCAAGCTCCCGAGCGGCAAGTGCTGGAAACTCACTGTGAATATCTTGGGTTGCAGAAAAATAAATTGAAACCAGCTGCGATGAGTGGACATCGTTGTCATGCATCACTTTCGTAATAAGTTCTGCAGTCCTGCGAAGAAGATGGTCGCGCTCATCCCGCTCTAATTGAGTTGCTCCGCGAATTGCTCTGTAAGCCATGTCTAGTCCTTTTTGCTGGTCGCCTCTATCAAAGCGCTAACCTCCAGCTTACCCAGCTCGCGGGCATCGCCTGGACGCAAAGTTCCAAGTTTTATGGGACCAAACTGCTGCCTAATTAGGTCTTTTACCGGATGTCCCACTTCGTCCAGCATCCTTCGAACAATCCTGTTTTTTCCGGAGTGGATTGTTATCTCAACCAAACTCATTTGATTTCCACTGTCAATCAACTTTGCTCTATCGGCGCTGATTGCTCCATCCTCCAGTTCAATTCCTGATAGCAGCTTGGCAATTGTTGCCTGCTGCACAGTTCCCTGAACTCTTGCAACATAAACCTTCGGAACTTCAAATGAGGGATGTGTCAGCTGGTTGGCTAATTCTCCGTCATTTGTCATCAGTAACAGACCAGAAGTGTCAGCATCGAGACGGCCTACATTGAAAACTCTCTCGTATTCACTGAAGAAATTACTGAGATCCTGTCTACCCTCATCATCACGCATGCTGGATATGACTCCAAGTGGTTTATTGAAAGCTAAATACAGCTTTTCGGTATCAACCTGTACGGGCTTACCCCTAACCTCCAATTTGTCAGTGGTTGGGTCAATCTTTGTCCCAAGCTCGGTAATAACTTTGCCGTTTACCTTCACCAAGCCCTTGATAATTAGCTCTTCACTGGCTCGTCTGGATGCAACTCCAGCGTGAGCCATTGCCTTCTGCAATCGCATCTCAGTCATCCAAAGACCCCACATCTGGAAGCATGGGTGAGATCTTCGGAAGCTCCGACAGGGAATTGATTGCCAAAAGCTCTAGGGTGTACTGGGTTGTTTCAAAAAGTGCGGCACCGGTGTCCTGGTCGGTTTCGCGATGCTCAATCAACCCTCTGGATTGCAAAGTCTTAATCGAGCTGTCGACGCTAACCCCGCGAATTTGAGAAATCTGCCCGCGCGAAATTGGTTGCCTGTAGGCGATGATGGCCAATGTTTCCAAGGCAGCTTGAGAGAGCTTGCTGGGAGCCTCCGAAGATAACAACTTCTCAAGTCCCCAGTCGTGTTTCTGGTTTATATAGACCCTCCAACCACCGCCAACTTCGCGTATTTCGTAACCTCTTCCAACTCCATCAGCGTGCTCGGCTAGTTCCTTAATCAACGCCTCGATCTCAGATTGAACCTCAGCAATTGGAGCCTGCACCGCACCAGCAATTGTTACCGTTGGAAGAGGTGTTTCGGCAGCAATCAAGATTGCTTCAATGGCAGATCGAAGCTGCGGATCACTCATACTCATCTCCAATCTGCTCGGAAATGGCAGGAATTTGCAAAAGCTCAATAAGCATCGACTCGCCCTCTGTCTGACTCAATTTCACTGCTGCCTGCCTATAAAGCTCAAGGACTGCCAAAAAACTCGCAACGATGACAGGCTTCGGTTGATCGGTGACCAACTCGCTAAACCTCTTAGGTCCGCTGCGAAGTTTTAGTGCGATTCTCTCCGCCTGATCTTTGACGCTAATTTTGTCAACATGCAGGTGGTCTACTCTTGGCGAATCATCAAATGAGAGTAACTGCTCGGCTAGTTTGGCCAGAGACTCGGGATCCGCAGTGAATTTCAGAGGTGGTTTGATGTCTTTGTATTTGTTTTCCAGACTCGCCATTCGCTGAAATCTTGTGGACTCGCTGAGTAGTCTGTGTTGCAACCAGGAGGATGCCTCTTTGAATGCCTTGTATTGCAGCAATCTAGCAAACAGCAGATCTCTGGCCTCCAGCGCCCTTACGTCTTCAGCGTCAACGAGCTCGCCACTTGGCAAAAGACTAGCCAGTTTGTAATCAATTAGCGTTGCCGCAACCACCAAGAATTCGCTCGCCCTATCAAGACCCAGGGATTTTTCAATCCCACGAACATAAACGAGAAATTCGTCGGTTACCTTTGACAGGGCAATCTCTGTGACATCCAGTTCATGTTTTGAAATCAACTGCAAAAGCAGATCGAAAGGTCCTTCGAAATTATCTAACTGGAGCTGAAAATCGCTGGAGCTCTCAAGCTGCAAAGCCACGCGCCACCATCTCCCTGGCAACCCTGCGATAGCTCTCCGCGGCGGTTGAGTTAGGGGCGTAAGAAGTTATTGCCTTTTTGGCAACAGTTGCATCTGGGAATTTCACTGTCCTGGAAATGGCCGTGTCGAAAACCTGTCCACTGAATGCCTCCTGCAACCTTTCCAGAACTTCCTTGGAGTGCAAAGTACGAGGATCGTACATAGTCGGCAATATTCCATCAGTCTGCAATGCGGGGTTGAGTCTCGAGCGCACCTTGTCAATGGTTTGTATCAACAGTGCTACACCCCTGAGGGCAAAATATTCTGTAGCCATTGGAATCATTACTCCGTGGGCCGCTACCAAAGCGTTTACAGTGAGCAATCCAAGTGAGGGCTGGCAATCGATAAACACCACGTCGTAATCATCTAAAACCGGACGGAGAATGTTTGCCAGGATGCTCTCTCTGCTCATTTCTCCGACCAAGTGCACCTCTGCTGCACTGAGGTCGATATTTGCAGGCACAACATCCATATTTGGGTGATCCGTATTTTGGATGGCGTCTTTTATTTTTAGCTTGCTATCCATCATCAGGTCATAAATGGTGGTGGCGTCATTTGCGTTTACGCCGGTGGCGGCGCTTAGTGCCCCTTGCGGATCAAAATCAATTAGCAGCACCTTGCGACCATAATCGGCCAAGGCGGCAGCAACATTAATCGTGGTGGTGGTCTTTCCAACCCCACCTTTTTGGTTGCACATAGCTACTACACGGGCGGGTCCATGAGTCGATAATTCCTCCGGAACCGGAAACTGTTTAGAAGAAATATTCACCAATTGAACCTCCGCTCCATAGCCTACCCCCGAGAACGCGGATGGGCCTCCATATACGCCCGCTTTAGTGAGTCTATGGTGATGAGGGTATATATCTGGGTGGTGGAAACACTTGAATGGCCCAGCAATTCCTGCACAACCCTAATATCCGCCCCACCCTCCAAAAGGTGGGTAGCGAATGAATGCCGAAGCGTATGCGGAGACACCTCAAGCTTTGCATGCTCTCCAGCTTTAGAAATTATTTGCCAAATAGACTGCCTGGAAAGCCTCCCTCCGCGTTGATTTAGAAATAATGCAGGTGTTGGCTTAGATAGCAACCCAGGTCTTACTCTTCGAAGATAAGAGCTGACCGCGTTTTCCGCGTAGGAGCCAATTGGAACCACGCGCTCTTTATTTCCTTTTCCCCGAAGCCTTAGTAGCCCACTGTCGCCAAAATCATCAACATCCAAATCAACAACTTCGCTAACTCGCGCCCCGCATGAATACAACAGTTCTAAAACCGCTCGATCACGAAGCTGAATTAGCTCGCCACTCTCCGGCTCCAGGGAACCGGCTGCATTTAGAAGTTGCTCAACATCCGCAATTGAAATTGCCTTGGGAAGCCTCATTCCGAGTTTTGGAGATTTCACCAAACTTGCCGGATTAGATTCTGTGTGACCGTACTCCAGAAGGAATTTATGAAAGCCTCTGACAGATGCAAGGATTCGGGCGATTGAAGAATTGGCTTTACCTAGCCTTTGTAAATTGGCTTGGAAACTCAAGATGTCACTTGAAGCAACCGCTTTTGGATCAGTCTTTGAAATCTTTTTTAGGTACTCAAGATAATTTGATAGATCTCGCCTGTATGCGGCTAAAGTGTTTGAACTCAGTCCTCGCTCAATCGCCAGCTGGCGAAGATACTTCTCAGCGAGTTGCTCCAAATTTGCTAATCCCTAACCTCAAACAGTAATTGTGCCTGCTGTCTTTTGAGTCCGGCCTCGATGAGACCCTTGAACAGAGGGTGAGCTCGATCAGGCCTGGAGCGGAACTCCGGGTGCGCCTGAGTCGCAACAAAGTATGGGTGCTCAGTTTTAGAAAGCTCCACGAACTCCACTAGGTTGCCGTCCGGACTTGTTCCGCTGAAGACCAAACCGGCCTCGGCTATCTGTGACCTGAAGGAATTATTTACCTCATAGCGGTGACGATGTCTTTCGCTTACCTGCTCTGATTCATAAATTTCACTCACCAGCGAGCCAGGCTGCAATTTAGCTTCAAACATCCCTAGCCTCATGGTTCCACCCATATCCCCTCCAGCCAAAACGTCTATTTGCTCGGCCATGGTCGCAATCACAGGGTTGGGAGTCTCTGGATCAAATTCAGTTG
>CAJXTQ010000032.1 GCA_913060985.1 uncultured Micrococcales bacterium
GCTTGGTTCGAAGAAAACCAAGGAATGAAAACGAGATCGAGTTTTATCCGGATAAGGGTTTCATCCAACCCGGTGTGATTGATCAGGTCGATGCGGTTGTCAACCTGGCTGGAGCACCAACCGGCAAAGTCCCCTGGGGCAAGAAATACAAAAATGAGCTGGTTAGCTCAAGGATTAACACAACCAAAACTCTGGTCGATGCGATCAACGCCTCGGCAACACCACCGAAGGTTTTGATCTCTGGATCAGCTGAAGGTATCTATGGAGATCGCGGGGATGAGCTTTTGGATGAAGAGAGCGGCAAGGGAGAGGGCTTTCTATCCGACCTTGCCTTTGAATGGGAGGAAGAAGCCAAAAAGGCAAAGATTCGAGTGGTGCTTATTAGAACCACCCTTGTAATGAGCCCAACCGGTGGTGCACTTGGCAGGCTAATCCCGCTAATCAAAGCTTTCATCGGTGGACCTTTCGGAAGTGGAAAGCAGTGGCAGGCCTGGATCTCACTGGTTGATGAGGCAAGGGCGATACTGCATCTGATCGATAATGAAAAGACCTCCGGTCCCTACAATCTTGCAGCTCCGCAAAAAGCCACAATTACCGACATCATGAATGCTGTTGCTCAGGCATTCAAACGGCCCTCGTGGCTTAGGGTTCCAGGTTGGGCAATGAGGCTCTTGCTGGGCGAGGCGGCAACCGAACTTTTATTGGGTAGTAAAAAAATGACTGCCGATAAATTGTTGGCAACGGGATTTGAGTTTGCGCATCCTGATTTGGAATCAGCTGCAAACTATGTTGCTGGGAAATCTAGCTAACGCGACGTCTGCGCATAATTTCATCAATTGATGATTTCTGCTTTGGAAGCTCAATCACGTTTTCACTAACCGTCTTCACTGGCTCTTCAATTAGCGGCTTTGGCAGAGGGTTCGGTGTCCAACCAGCAGGTTTCTGGGAAGCAGCTTTTTTCAGTTGAGGCCTTTTTAGAAGCGATTCCAAAATCACCTCAATCTCATGCTTGGCTTTTTTCGATAAAGCAATTGCACCGAGGCTTAGAGCAAGTGAAGCAATGCCTGCGAACAGCCAAGCAAAAGATGCCGCGATGGAAACAAAGCTAAAAACGGATATAAGCAAAAACACTGCAAAAAATATCGCTGTTGTAACTCGGGTTCTTTGAAGTCTTGATATCTGAGTTGCAAGCGATGAGGGAACGGTATTTCTCTCAACCATCTTTGGCATTCGCTTCTCAAGCTCAACAAACTCCCTGGAGCTTGACCAGCTGGGTATGAAAAAGACCAGCCAGAGAATAGCGATCGCCATCAGCACAATGCCACTTATTCCTGCTGGGAATTCCATACCATAAAGTTATGGCTGAAGGTTAGCCGGGTAGGTTATATCGCTCGGAGTGTTGCCTATCTTGCAAACCTAGCCAAAACCCCGCCTTTGGCCTCATCTCTGGTCATTCCAAAGATTTCGTGATCACGCCACTCGCCATCGATGTGAATGTATCGATGCTTGGTTCCCTCGTGCCTAAACCCGAGTTTTTCAACAATCCGAAGGCTTGCTTTGTTTTCAGGCCGGATTGCAATCTCGGCTCTGTGTAAACCAAGTCGAATAAACATGTAGTCAACAATCAGCGCAACTGCTGTTGGAGTAATTCCTTTTCCCGCAAATTTCTCACTAATCCAGTATCCGATTGAGCCAGAGGATACGGAACCGTAGAGAATATTGGCCACGTTTAATTGCCCCACCATTTTTCCCTTGTATTCGATGATGGCTGCGATTGCACTTCCGTCCCGATGCTGTCTTAGCAGGCTTCTAACCATTCCTTTTACATCCAGCTGTCTTGACCCTCCGGGTACGGTTGCCTCCCAGGGCTCGAGCCATTTGCGTTCGCGAAGCAAAATCTCCTCCAGCTCGCGCCAGTCTCTGAGTCTCAGCGGTCGAACTGAGACATCTTCAAAAACTAGTTTGAACGAAGCCTCCATGCTGGCAAGATTAGTAGCATGTCTGGCATCGAGGACGAGAAACAGGCAATTCGAAAACAGTTATTGGCTGAAAGGCACAAACGCCCCAAGCCTGCAGATTTCTCTCTTTTCGCATTGGAGCTGTTAGAAAAAACATCTGGCTTGGTTGCAAGCTATTGGTCAACTGATGCCGAGCCTGAAACCCAAAAAATCAACGATTATCTTGCAATCCGCAACCGACTGGTGCTGCCGGCGATAAGTGGACCAAACCTAATTTGGAAAAAGCCAGAGAGGTTGGTCCCCTCAAGTTTTGGAATTATGGCGCCTGTTGGAGAAATAGTGAGCCGTGATCAACTCGAGTTGGTATTGGCCCCTGCTCTGGCTGTTTCAAAAAATGGAACGCGACTTGGCAAAGGTGGCGGTTATTACGACCGAGCACTAGCTGATTTCGAAGTTGATGTCTATCCTCTGATTTTTGAATCTGAGTTTCTGGATTCCCTTCCAAAGGAGGAGCACGACATAGCGGTTCAGGGAGTCATAACCGAAAAGGGACTGAAGGTTTTCTAGCCCCAGTGTGGGGGTCTATTGTCTAATAAATCCTGATCGTTGCTATCAAAATTTGTCTCTGTCGGCGGTTCAGGAGTGTAGGAGCTCACGCCAAGCGAATCGGCCAGACGCTTGGCAACGTTATCTGGCTCACTGAATAGCTCAAATACGTGCACTCTTCGGTATTCAAAACCATATTGTGACCAAACTTTTCTTGCCCCTTGCAGATAGAGCCTCCAGTCGCGGTTCATGATCTCCCAGTCGGCATCGATTAGCGCCACCTTATTTCCATAAATTGCCAGCAGGCTGATCTCCGGGCTCGGGTTCTCAATTACTCGTACTCCTCGCTTTCTAAGCCTTGCCGCCAGGTCACTTAGAAGCGGATCTTCAGATTGGACAAATTCGATTGAAGGCGATTGATGTCCAAGCAGTGTTCGAAGATTGGTAATTTCCTCGGATTTAGAATTTGTCGGAAGATCCTCTGCGGTGAGACAACTTATGACAGTCAATTTCTTTCTGGCCGTTGCCACCAGATTTGCCAAGTTGGTTCCGGAATTTTCTCCGCTTAGGTCCCCAAAGCTCAGTTTCACCCGACCCTCGGGTGTAAGTGCAAAACCAAGCGAGAAAATAACGCGATCACTGACTCGGTGGTTCAGCTCGGCCAAAGAGCTGACCAAAAGCTTCTCTCTGCCGTGAGCTTCCATGAACTCTCTAAGCTCGGAAGAGTTTTTCATCTCGGCAACAAGCGCTTTCAAAATTCGCTCGGCGTGAACCTTTGAGGCACTTGCCACGGTGAGTGACAGTTCAGGGTGATTTCTTGCGTGAGAGATTACTGTTTGCACAACGGCCCTCAACTCACCATCTGCAGATTCGGTTGCGCCCTCAATGGTCGATTTAGCTCGGTTGTCTTCTGTTACGTGGACAAAATCAAAATTGGGCTTATCCAAAACCTGGTTTGCCGTCAGCTGCAACTCGAGTCTGTTCCCATAAAACTGCTGATTCAGGTAATCCCCTAGCACCTGTCCCTCTGGTCGATAGCTTCTTGAAATCGGCGAGGAGCCAAAGGCTCTTGCAGCAAAATCATAGAAGCTCTCTCTGTGGCGAGAATCAACTGAGGTCGATAATGCGATGGTGTTGAACTCCATAGTTGATGCGATTGCCGGATCGCCAAATGCAATGAGTTGCTTGGCTCTGGAAATACTTGGGACTAATTCGCTAACACCAATGCTGGCGGCATCCAAAACAATGCATGTGTCAAACTCCTCCTCATCCAAGAGTCTGGAATTTAGCTCAAGTGGCGAGCAGCTGACAACTGAGCTAAGCGCAGGCCAGATCTGGTCCGCCTGAGCTGAGATGGTTTTTAGTGAGCCCTCCTTGCGCCGCAGAAGTTCTTTTAGCTTGGCTGCTTGCTCGGTGTTGGCGATAGCTTCTTTCCATTTAGCGGACTGTTTGTGGTTGATCTTCTTTGATCCTGCCTCAATCAGCTGTTGGTTTGCGCTCTCATAGGCTGATTCCAACTTCGCAATCTGTTTGGCATCAAATTCCAAAATCTCCTGGTTTTGTTCAACCACGGCTTCAAAAGCTGATTGCCACCAGCTGAGCTGAAATTCATTTTCCAATCGATGCTTGTCTGGCTTTATCTCGGTTAGTTGATCGGCGAGCTGTTTCAGGCCAGCTGAGTCCAACTGAGCGGCGATCTGCTTGCGATCCAGGTAACCATCCAAAATCTCTGTTTTTTCACTCAACTCCCTAAGCTTCTGAGTCAAAGACTCAAAATCCATTCTGCTTAGTAGTTCGATGTCTGGGTCAGGGTTGAGGTGTTTCTGAATCAGCGTTAAGCGATCGGCAACTCGCTCAAAGACATTTTGAACACCGGCCAGTCCAGTCGGCACACTCGGGGGCGCTTTGGTGTCTGCCAATTCATACCAAAGCTCCCTTTGTTTCTGAGCATCGACCAGGGCGTTGTGCAGATTGCCAACCTGGGTGGAAGGTCGGAGATAACTTTTTGCAAGCTTTTTAAACCTTCTTCGCTGCGCACCGCTCATTTCTTTGCGGTCTTTCCGGTTTGAGGTTGCGGTTATTAGATCACCCAGTGGTCTGTCATAAATCTCTGGTGTGAACCTATCCAAGGTTTCTCTGATTCCCACTAACAGTTTCACCTGCACCGACCAGTCCTCTACGGTCCTTGCAGGTTTCAAACTTAGATTTGAGAAATACTCCTCAAGCTGCTCCTGAGCCATCGCTAGATCCCCATCCAGCAATTCGCTAACCGCTCGAAGCGCCGCATCAATTTCCTCTTGAGAGTCAAAATTGGAGGCATACCATGGTGTGTCAGTTGGTCCAAAGCTAAATGAACCAGACTTATTTGCCTTTTTTAGAAGCGACTTTGCACTATCCGAATCTTTCAGCTGAACCAATAGATGCTCTGGGAACCGAGCGGAGTTTGTCGGCGGGGCCTCGCGAGAGCTCAGTTCACTGAGATTGTCTATGCAGTCAATCAGTGAAACACCTAGCTCTGAATGAGGTTGGTTCAATAAGTGGAAATAACGCTGCAGGCTTTCCTCGGCAGCCAGTAGCTCAGCTCTGATTGATTCGAAATCAACGGCTTCTGCTTTTTCAAATCTGGAAATTGACCCAACGATGTCAAACCAACTGTTGTGAGCCCTGATCATCAATCCGCCAAGGTTTGCCTCGTGCAACCTCTCTGCAAGCTCATCAAGGGTCTGCCTGCGACTGGCGACAACCAGAACTCGTTTGTCTCTGTCAACAAGTGTTGACAGAGTGTTGACCACCAATTGGGTATAACCGCAACCCGGAAGGGTTTCCACCACCACGTCGTTGTTTGCTGCAATTGAGGAGAGTATCGCTTGCTGCGTTTGATCAGCAGATAGGGCGAGCAAAGGGATTTCAGGCTTGTTTGGAGTGTTTGCGCCAGAGATTAGTCGCTGCAGCAAATCGGTTTCTTTGTAGTTTTTTGAAAGTCTCAGTTCACTTAGCTGTGGGGTGAAATTACCGATAACCATCGAGCGGTCAATTTCGGCAGAGGTTTCCTGCAGAATTTCGCTAAATCGATCAAGAAATCTAACTGGCAGCAACTCCCCTTGCTTGCGAGCAAGTCTTAGTAGCTCAAGCTTGGATGGAACTATCTCAATTGACTGCAGGTAAGACAAAAGCTCTGGATTGAGAATTGGCTCATCGGAGACAGTTATCTGGTAGTCATCACTTTTTTCACCAACCGTCACCGGCCACAGAAGAAGTGGGAAGGTCTTCTCTGCATCTGAAAATTTCGCCACACCCGCTGCCAAGAAGCATGAGTCTAGGCCGAAATCGCGATACAGATATTCAGCTTTTTCCTTGATTCGACGCATTGCCGAATTGGATCTTCCTTGGGCAATTCCATCTCGAATCAGGTTTGAAATGCGAGTAGTTCTAGCAGCCACCAACTGCGCAAGGCCCGACGGGTGCGCCCTGGTTAGATCGACATGCGAAAAACTGGAAAGCTCAAAACTGGCGAGTGGATTCCGTCCGCCAAGTTCTGAGAGCTCTTCCTGCCAACGCTGCCATTGCTGAAAGATTTCACTCACATCGGCATCCTAGCTAGCCAAGGCCTCCAGTTAGCTGAGGCTTGCCTAGCTTTAGTGATGACGAGTTAGGCCAAGGATCTTGAAGTTCAGCGCAATGAATCTAAAAAACTGCACAAACAGGTTTTTGCGGTTGTCTTTTTTCTGTTTCATCTTCAGTTCCTATTCCGGAATCAGCCACCAGAAGGGCAAGCCCTTTGCTTTGTAGATAAACATTGTGTGCAAAAGCCGCTTGATCCAGTGGCCTGCTAGACCTAGTTCACCGCTGGTCAGTTGAGGGTCTCTACCCTGACTCTCGGGGAAACGTTCTAAATCGGGGACAATCGGTCCCATGGTAATGGTCGCGGCAGAGCCGTTGAGCATTCCATTTCCGACACTTGCAATACAGGCAGCACCCATTGAGGCCATTGAACGCTCTTTGGCTTTCAGCTCCCAGTCACCACTCTTAATTCTTTCGGCGACAGTCTCTGCAACCAACCTTCCCTGGACTCCAGCCGGCATACCAGTTCTTGGCGGAGCTGGGGCTATTGGGTTTCCAGTTGGAGTTGCCTGTGGACGAGAGATCGCATGGGGCGGAGCAAATGCAATTCCAGCCGCAAAAACATTTCCATAGGCAGGTGACTCATAAGTCTTGGGCCAGTCATCAGCTGACCACTCCTCATAAGGTTTCTGTTCGTAATTGGCATCAACCTTCATAAACCCATTGGGGGCAAACACGGTGTCAGTGATTTCGTTGCCATCGACATCGAAAGCCTGCATTGTTACCCCTCGGAATGGAGGAAGAAGCATCGCGAAATCAAACTCTCTGGAGTGAACAGAGCCGTCTAACTGCTCGTAGTGAACAACTCCTGGATCCACTTTGGTTACGTGAGCGGAGTCAATGACCTCAATACCGGCCTCCTCGAACATTCCACCCATCCACTGTGCACTGGTTACTTCACCTTGGTCCATATGAAAAGTCATGCCGCCAACGCCAAAGTC
>CAJXTQ010000033.1 GCA_913060985.1 uncultured Micrococcales bacterium
CCTGAGATAGAGGCTTTCCATCTATTGAAATCTCCAAGCTAGAGACCTTTTGGTAGGTAGGTTTTCGTGATTCATAGATTGCAACCCAGTCCTTATAGCCATTTTTCAACAAAGGTCTCTTCTTTGAGCTGAGTAGGCGCGTTTTCATCTGTTTCCCAGCAGTAGATAAATAAATAACCGTTCTTTCAGATAAAAACTTCTGATTTTCCTCAGCCAACACAATTCCTCCGCCAGTTGCAACTACCCCTTCAAAGTCAGCTAGGGATAGTAGTTCTTGCGTTTCAAGTTTTCGAAAGTAAGCCTCACCGTGATCATGGAAAATATCTGATATCGGTCCGTGTTTAGCGATTATCAATTTGTCCGTATCCCGAAACTCCACCCCTAGATGTTTGGCAACTTTCTTTCCAATAGTTGTCTTTCCAACTCCCATTGGACCAATCAGGAATAATTGCCTCATCAGCGAGCTATTCGTGACCTGAGAGTTTCCGGAATAGAGGCGAGGTAGCTTTCCATGTTGCGCTTGACCTCGCCCAAACTGTCTCCACCAAATTTTTCAAGAACAGAGTCGGCAATCACCAACGCTGCCATCGCCTCGGCAATAATTCCGGCCGCCGGAACCGCACAAACATCACTTCTCTGATGATGCGCTGTCGCCTCTTCCCCGGTTGAAGTGTCGATGGTCGCAAGCGCTCTTGGCACAGTCGAGATGGGTTTCATGCCAACACGCACACGAAGCACCTCCCCATTTGTCATTCCACCCTCAAGCCCTCCGGCTCTGTCGGTTTTTCTTGAGACCTCACCATCGACAACCTCTATCTCGTCATGAGCTTGCGATCCCCTGCGCTTGGTGGTCTCAAGACCATCACCGATTTCAACACTCTTCATTGCTTGAATACTCATCATGGCTTGTGCCAATCGGCCATCGAGTTTGCGATCCCAGTGAACATATGAACCGAGTCCTGGAGGTAACCCATAGACCAAAACCTCAACCGTGCCACCCAGAGTATCCCCGTCCCTCTTAGCCTTATCTATCTCCTCAACCATGAGTTTGCTCGTTTTAGGGTCTGCGCACCTGACCGGGTCAGCATCAAGCTGCTCCCGATTACTTGGCTTCGGTGTTGAGTCTTCAACAAAAACGGTGCCAATGCTAGTTGTGTGTGAGATAACTTCGATATCGAGTTTGTCAAGGAAAGCTTTGGCCAACGAGCCCAGGGCAACACGAGCGGCGGTCTCTCTGGCACTGGCTCTTTCGAGAACAGGTCTGGACTCATCAAATCCATACTTTTGCATTCCGGTGAAGTCAGCATGTCCAGGACGAGGCCTTGTTAGTGGCTGCGCTCTGGCGCCTGTAAGTTCATCCGAATCGACAGGTTCGGCGGACATTATTTTTTCCCATTTGGGCCACTCTGTATTTGCAATTCGCAAAGCTATGGGGCCGCCTTGGGATACACCATGCCTGACACCTGAAGAGATGGAGAGCTCATCCTGTTCGAATTTCTGCCTGGAGCCGCGACCATATCCAAGTCGTCTGCGCGCTAGCTCGTCGATTATTTTTGACCTATCGATATCCACTCCGGCTGGAAAGCCCTCCAGCACGCATATCAGTTCCGGTCCGTGAGATTCTCCGGCTGTTATCCATCTAAGCATTGGACCATTCTCCCACACGAGCCTCTAAAGCCCTTCTCATAAACGATGTCAACTTTTCGCGATCAATCTTGAAATCAAGCTTGTCGCCATTGAAAACCACGCTTTGCAGTACAGCCTGGTGCAAAAGCATTTCAAGTCCACTTATCAAAGACTCGCTTGCACTGTTTCTATCTGAGTTATAAGCCACATCCAGAACGACACTGTGCGGCTTGTAATTGATTCTTGCTTCACTGGGTGTTGTATCAATCACTAAATCGACACTCTCAGAATCCTCAACAGTGATGCCCAAGCCTTCGGCCCACAAAGTTATCTCGCGCACCCTCTCGGAGTTTCTTCCTGTGAACGAGACCCTGCTCTCCCTCAAGGCATAAGCAGCACTCTTTGCTGTTGCGCCGTTGCCGATGATCTCCACTGTTTGCCTTGGAACATTCTCAACAGACTTTGCTATGCCGTAAACATCTGTATTTAGTCCAATCACTCTTTCGTTGCTTATAAGTAAAGTGTTGCAAACCCCGGTGGCCTCAGACTCTTCATCATGACTGTCCGCAATCAAAAATGCGTCATTTTTTAGTGGCATGGTAAGGGATAGACCTGCGTAACCTGCGAGATCAGCTCGATTAATGCCTATTTTCTCAACTGCTGAATACTCGGCATTCAAACCTAAAAACTCGAAGGCTGCTTTATGGAGCGTTGGTGAATGGGAATGCTGGATGGGCGACCCCATAACCGCGTACCTATTCATTCCAGCTCGGATTCGCTCGAATCCAGGCCTGGAAGTCCAGAACGGCTCGCTCGTGCTCGGCAAGTGTTTCAGAAAAGACCGTTTCACCTGTCGCAAGATTAACGCTGACAAAGTAGAGCCAATCACCCTCTGCCGGGTTTAAAGCGGCATCAATTGCCAATCCCCCTGGATTTCCAATCGGGCCAATCGGTAAGCCACGGTAAAAATATGTGTTGTAAGGGTTGGGGTCTGCACGCTGTTCATCAGTGGTTGTGACCTTTTCACCGCCGGTTCCATAATTCACCGTGGCGTCACTCTGCAAAGGCATGTCGATTTCAAGACGATTGTTGAAAACTGTTGAAACCCTATAAAAATCCTGCTCCAATCGCGCCTCCAGTTGAATAAGACTTGCGAGAGTCAGTAGCTCGTGCGCGTTGGATCGGTCAAACCCGTAAGGAGCTAATTCCTGATCCAATCGCGAAAGCATAATCTCAACCAACTCTTCGGCCTCGGTTCCTGGGTCCAGTTTGTAAGTAGCGGGAAAGAGGTAGCCATCGGCAGAGTCTGCTTCATTAGCGATCCCAAGCGCTTCTAGGTCCTCCAGCGCAGCTGACATTTGCTCCTTTGAAATACCAATCTGCTCCTCAATTTGCTGGAGAGTCTGATTGATGGTCAACCCTTCCCGCAGTCGTAATTCCTGATAAACCCTATTCTCGCCAGCAATAATCAGCTCAACTGCTGTAAGACCAGGAATCTGAGTCGGAAAAGAGTAAGTTCCTGGGAAAATCCTGGGCTCTAGATCGAGCATTGGCTGATAGACGGCGTCAAAACTCTCCACCACATCTGCTTCCAGCAATAGTCTCGCCACATCCTCGCCAGTTGCTCCTTCCGGAATGGTTATCTCCACCGGCGGTCCTCCTGGTCCTGGATAGTCCGCGACTGTGAAACGGTCAACGAGTTGCTGGATTCCGCCACCGACGAAGTTCCAGGCGACTGCACCAGCACCGACGAGCACGGAAAGTGAGAGGAATATGGCGATTAACCCACCAAGCCGACGCCTCTTGCGCGGGCGGGCTTGCTCGTTTGTTTCAAAATCCATCTACATCTTTCGCAAGGCTTGGGTTTGATAGTCCTAGCTTAAGTATCTCTGCCGCGCTGAGCGAATCTACCTCAGCCTTGGCATTCTTTCTGCCCTTCACACCGCTCAAAGCGATATTTGTAGTCATTCGCTCATCAATTAGGCGAATTGGTATGTCAATGTCCAGGTTCTTAGCAAAAGCTATTGCGTCTTCGGTGCTAGCAGTATTAGCCCCTTGAAGATTCAGGGGCAGGCCGACAAAAATGACTTCGACTTTTCTCTCTTCGCACTCAGCCTGAATTGACTCGTAAGCACCATCCCTGGCAACCGTTCTGAGAGGCAACACCAAGCCCTGAGATTCGAAGGCAAGACCGACTCTTGCCTTGCCGACATCTACGCCCAAGGCGGTCAAGCTAGCTCCTTTTTCAATGCATCTATCGCAGTGGTGATCTTAGAAAGATCAGTCCCACCACCCTGAGCGAAATCAGCTTTACCGCCGCCGCCACCGCCAAGAATGCCCGCGGCGAGCTTAACAAGATCTCCAGCTCGGTGCTGTGATTGCATTTCGCGTCCCACTCCCGCGCTCACCAAGGGCCTGCCCCCAACATCGGCAATCAGCGTAACCACCGATTTTGCGCCAAGCTGACTAACTGCCTCCATTGTTAGGTTCCTCAGTTGATCAGCAGAGTCAAGTTGAACAATTTCTACTAACTTGCCGCCAGACGCCTTTGAGATTAGTTCCGGGAGTTTCATAAGGGCGAGTTCAGACTTGAGTCTTTCCAGCTCCTTCTGCGCCCTCTTAAGCGAATCTTGCTGATCCAAAATACGCTCGACAAGCTGATCATCGTTGGCTTTGAAAGCAGAGGCTAAAACTCGGATGCTGTCCCGATGTTGCCATAATTGACGAAGGCTTTCGATCCCGACATTGGCCTCTATCCTTCGAGAATTTGAGCCTACAGAACTCTCTCCGGTAATCGAGATGTTACCAATTTGTGCGCTTCTGGAAACATGCGTTCCCCCACAGAGCTCACGAGACCAGGGACCCCCGACTTCAATCACTCTCACGATTTCGTCATAGGTTTCACCAAACAGAGCAATCGCCCCAAAATCCTTGGCCTCTTCAAGACTCATGAAATGCGCGCTAACGGCCAAATCGCTTCTGATGGCCAGATTTGAAATCTCTTCAATTTCACTTTTGGTTTCTTGGCTCAAAGCCTCTGACCAACTAAAGTCCAGACGCATGTATCCAGGTCTGTTGTAACTTCCGGATTGGAGCGCGTCTGGGCCAAGAGCTTGCCTGATTGCAGCATGAACGACGTGTGTTGCACTGTGCGCTTGGGCCGCCCCAAGCCTCCATTCCCGGTCGACTTTGGTTAAGACATTTTTCCCAGGCTCGGGTGCTCCCAACAGAGACCTGACCTTATGAGTTATCAGACCGCGCACTGGCTTCTGAACATCTACAACTTCAAGCTCAAGGTTCTCACCGAGTATCAACCCTGCATCGCTATCCTGCCCACCACTCTCTGCATAAAGACTGGTTCTATCCAGCACTATTTCGTAGAGATCGTCCCCGATTTCGTTCACGCCGAGTATCTGAGCCTCGGATTCAAGTTCTTCATACCCCGTAAATACAGTCTCTCCAAGAGCTCTCATATTGGCTATGAATTCATCGTCATTCGTTCCAGAGCGCTTGGCCTTAGCGTCTGCTTTGGCCCTCGATTTCTGCTCGGTCATGAGTGCATCAAAACCGGATCTATCAACGGTCTTTCCGCTTTCGGAAGCAACTTCTTCAGTTAGATCTATGGGGAAGCCATAGGTGTCGTGCAGCTTGAAGGCAATCTCTGCAGACAGTTGATCGCCAGTAAGTTCACCCAGCTCCTTTGAAAGCAGTTGCTCCCCGGCTACCAGTGTCTTTAGGAATGAACTCTCTTCACTGGCTGCAAGCTTCTGAACTCTTTGAAATGTCTCTGAAAGTTCTGGATAGGCATCCTGCATTGCATCTTTACTTGTCTCGAATAATTCAGCCATTGCGGGCTTTTCAACCCCCAAAAGCCTCAGAGACCTAATAACTCTGCGCAAAAGTCTCCGCAGGATATAACCCCTGCCTTCATTTGAAGGGGTAACGCCGTCGCTCATGAGCATCAACGAGCTACGAACGTGGTCGGCAATAACTCTCATTCGGACATCGTGCTGTTCGTCGCTACCGTAATCAATGCCGGACAAACGCTCTGCATGCTCAATAAGTGGTCTTACCTGATCAATTTCATAGATGTTGTCCACACCCTGCATCAGGAAAGCGACTCGCTCAAGACCCATGCCTGTATCAATATTTTTGCTCGGGAGCTCTCCAAGGATCGGGAAATCGTCCTTTCCACCGCCGTCGCCTCTTTGATACTGCATAAAAACAAGGTTCCAGATTTCGATATAGCGATCCTCGTCGGCCTCGGGGCCTCCCTCGACTCCATAATCCGGACCTCGGTCGTAGTAAATCTCTGAGCAGGGTCCCGCTGGTCCAGCTTGCCCGGTAGACCAATAATTGTCTTCCATCCCGCGCTTCTGGATTCTCTCGGCAGGAACGTCTGTGTTTTCAAGCCAAAGCTGTTCTGATTCATCATCATCTTTGTAGACGGTGACCCAAAGCTTTTCTTTGTCAAGGCCAAGACCGCCATCAGCTGTATCGGATGTTAGAAACTCCCACGCATAGATAATCGCTTCTTTTTTGAAATAGTCTCCAAAGCTGAAGTTTCCATTCATCTGGAAAAAAGTACCGTGGCGAGTGGTCTTACCAACCTCCTCTATATCCAGTGTCCTTACACATTTTTGAACACTGGTGGCTCTTTTGAATGGCGCGGGCTCGACCCCCGTCATATAAGGAATAAATGGGACCATTCCGGCCACAACAAACATCAGATTGGGGTCATGACTTATCAGCGGTGCGCTGGGGACAACCTCGTGCTGTTTTGATTTGAAAAAATCTAACCAACGCCGCTTGATTTCAGCGGTTTGCATTCCTACTTCTTCGCCTGTTTGCGGATTTCCTGCTCACGCTCGCGAAAGCCCTCAGCCACGGCCTCACCAAATTCGCGAGCGGCTTTTTTACCATCCTCAGCCATCTGCTGCGCCTGTGGATTATCCCTCAATTGCTGTAGGGCGAGAGCTCCGAGACCTATTCCAGCTAAGAACCAGCCAAATTTACTCATTTCCCACTCCCTTTGAAAACTCCTTTACCAAAACCTTTGGTTATACCTACTAGTTTAGCCAGTGGTCCACCAACGCCAGCGGTTAGCACTGCAACCAAGCTGTTAACGTTCTCAGTTACCTGCTCAACATCCTCTGTAATGGAATCAACTCGTTTCAACTGCTTGTTTAGTTCAGCAATAGACACATTTGCCTCTTGGAGCATTGGCTTGAGCTCTTGATTTAGTAGCTTCACCGTCACAGTTGTCTCATCAACGACCTTGGCTAGCTTAATCAGGGGAAGACCGAGAAAAATCACCAGCAGAACAAACCCGCCCGCAAAAAGCAGCCCGATGATGTCGCCGATGGCCAATGTACTTACCTCGCCGCGTAGTACTCAACCAC
>CAJXTQ010000034.1 GCA_913060985.1 uncultured Micrococcales bacterium
CAGTTGCTTTTTTGCAAGGAAGATCGGTTGCGGCAAACCTTGCTTGGAGTTGAACCGCTGAGGCAGATCCCAGCAAGAAAAGACTCAACATTAAAGTGAAAGGATTTTCAATAGCGGCACTAAAAACAATTAGGAATGCTCCGGAGACGGCCAGGGCTGCTCCCGTTGCTAGCGCTACTCTTCGGCCATAACGACCAGCGAGGTTTGCAAGCGGCATGGCCCAAACAGCTGCTCCCAGAGTAGAGAGAGTGGCGGCTAGTCCACTTAGCTCCGGACCTATGATTTCAGCGGCTAGCAGGGCTCCGACGGAGAGCGTTGCACCTAACCCAAATCCACCCATTACTTGCCCAAGTGCTAAGACCTTGACTGTTCTTCTCTGCAGCTGTTCGAATGGGAAGTCGCTTTCGCGATTTATGGTTTCAACTGAGGCCATGTGTGGAGGATAGCACTCCGCTAAAATAGGCAGGCTAAGACCAGTGAGGTGAAATTGGCTGAGAAACTAACGCTTGCAGAAAAACTCTGGCGTGACCATTTGGTTGTCAAGGGCGAAGATGGTGCGCCCGACTTGATTTACATTGACTTACACCTAATTCATGAGGTGACCTCTCCACAGGCGTTTGATGGTTTGCGACTGGCTGGCCGGGATATTCGTCGCAAAGATCTGACCATTGCAACTGAGGATCACAACACTCCAACAAAAGACATTCACCTTCCAATTGCCGAGCCCACCAGTGCTAAGCAGGTACAGGCCCTGCGTGAAAACACCGAGGAGTATGGCGTTCGAATTCACTCGCTGGGTGATAAAAACCAGGGAATTGTGCACGTTGTCGGCCCACAGCTTGGACTTACCATGCCGGGTATCACAGTTGTTTGTGGCGACAGTCACACTTCGACCCACGGAGCTTTTGGTGCACTGGCAATGGGAATTGGAACAAGTGAAGTTGAGCATGTTTTAGCAACGCAAACCCTTCCCCTTAAACCCTTTAAGACCATGGCTATAAACGTTGAGGGAAGCCTTAGGCCCGGAGTGAGTGCGAAGGACATAATCCTTGCGATCATTGCCAAGATTGGAACAGGCGGGGGCCAGGGTTACGTTTTGGAATATCGCGGAAGTGCAATTCGAGAGCTTTCGATGGAAGGTCGAATGACCATCTGCAATATGTCAATTGAGGCCGGAGCCAGGGCTGGAATGGTCGCTCCAGACGAAACCACCTTTGAATACCTAAAGGGTCGCCCACACGCCCCGGAGGGCAAAGACTGGGATGAGGCAATGGAGTATTGGAAGACTCTGAAGACTGACGAGGGTGCTGAATTCGACGCAGAGGTATTTATCAATGCTGATGAGTTGGATCCATTCGTTACCTGGGGAACTAACCCAGGGCAGGGAGTATCGCTATTGGGTGAGGTTCCCGACCCAGAAAGCTTCGAAGACCCCTCAGACAGAGAGAGTGCTAAGCAGGCTTTGAAGTACATGGATCTCCAACCTGGAACCAAAATGAAAGACATTAGCGTTGACACTGTGTTTCTCGGCTCTTGCACAAATTCACGTATTGAGGACCTAAGAGCCGCCGCAAAGCTTATAAAGGGCAAAAAACTGGCCGAGGGCTTGACCATGATGGTTGTTCCCGGCTCTCAAAAAGTTCGTATTGAGGCTGAACTTGAGGGCTTGGACAAAATCTTTAAGGATTTTGGCGCGGAGTGGAGATTCGCAGGCTGTTCTGCCTGTCTTGGAATGAACCCTGACCAGGTCGGTGAATTCAAGCGCGCCGCCAGCACCTCGAACAGAAACTTTGTTGGTCGGCAGGGCAAAAATGCCAGAACACACCTGGTCAGTCCGGTGGTTGCTGCAGCCACCGCTATCCGCGGGACATTGAGCGCGCCGAGCGATTTGGAGGACTAGTTCATGGAAAAAATCTCAAATTTCACCGGAGTTGGAGTCCCTTTTCGCTACAGCAATGTGGATACCGATCAGATAATCCCCGCCATTTATCTAAAGCGAATCACTAAGACCGGTTATGAGGATGGCCTTTTTTCCACCCTTCGACAGGATCCGGATTTTGTTCTAAACCAAGAACCCTATAAAAATCCAAGTGTTTTGGTAGCTGGCAGTGATTTTGGGACTGGCTCTAGCCGTGAACACGCGGTTTGGGCACTCAGGGACTTTGGATTCAAAGCTGTTTTCTCACCCAAATTCGCAGATATCTTCCGCAGCAATTGCGGAAAGCAAGGATTGGTCGCAGGAGTTATTTCAAATTCAGACACGACCAAACTCTGGGAGGCAATGGAGGCTCAACCGGGAGTTGAGCTAGAAGTCGATCTTCCCAGTCAAACGATTCGCTTGGGTGAGTTGGAGATAAATTTCGAAATTGACGAATACACTAAGTGGCGTCTATCGGAAGGGCTTGACGACATCGGCATTACCCTTCAAAACGAGGACAAGATTGCCGAGTTCGAGTCCCGGCGAGCGTCTTGGAGACCTAAGACCCTCCCGGTAAAAGGAGACTGATGGGTCAGCTGGTCATCAACGGAGGCAAGCCGCTCAAAGGCAGAATTGAGCTGCGAGGTGCCAAGAACCTGGTGACCAAGGCAATGGTTGCCTCGTTATTGGCAGACACCCCCAGTGTCCTCAAAGATGTCCCTCACATTCGAGATGTTGAGGTAGTCTCCGGACTTCTGAAACTGCACGGAGTAGAGGTAACCCACGACGATGAAGGGGTCATGCACCTTGACCCTAGTGCAGTGAAACAAGCAAGGGTTGTAGATATTGATGCTCATGCGGGTTCATCCAGGATTCCAATCCTGTTCTGCGGACCACTGCTGCATCAACTCGGCGAGGCTTTCATTCCACAGCTAGGCGGTTGTCAAATTGGGGATCGCCCGATTGATTTTCATTTGGATGTCTTGCGAGCTTTTGGAGCTACCGTTGAGAAACAAATAGATGGAATTCGCCTCAGTGCACCCGATGGCCTAACTGGAACCAAAATTGAGCTTCCTTATCCAAGTGTGGGGGCTACCGAGCAAGTGTTGCTCAGCGCCACCAGAGCTAAAGGAATTACAGAACTCACTGGAGCCGCAGTGGAGCCAGAGATCATTGATCTCATTGCCATTTTGCAAAAGATGGGCGCGATTATCTCTGTGGATACCGACAGAGTGATTCGTATTGAAGGCGTTGAACGAATGGTTGGTTTTTCCCATCGCTCTCTTTTTGACAGAAACGAGGCTGCCAGCTGGGCGGCTGCGGCACTGGCAACCGGTGGAGATATTTTTGTGGCAGGTGCCGAGCAGACAAAAATGACCACATTTTTGAATGTGTTTAGGAAAATCGGCGGGGCGTTTGAGATTGAAGACGATGGAATTCGTTTTTTCCACCCCGGTGGCGACTTGAAACCAGTGGTGATTGAAACCGACGTTCACCCTGGATTTATGACTGACTGGCAACAGCCTTTGGTTGTTGCGCTTTCGCAGGCCAGTGGATTGTCAATTGTGCATGAGACCGTTTATGAAAACCGCTTCGGCTTTACAGATGCGCTGAGGCAAATGGGGGCTGAAATCCAAATCTACAGAGAGTGTCTTGGTGGCCACCCCTGCAGATTTGGAAGAAGGAATTTTTATCACTCTGCTGTCATCAGCGGTCCTGTGAAACTTAGAGGTGCAGACATTGTGGTGCCCGACCTGCGAGGCGGCTTCTCCCACGTGGTTGCGGCTTTGGCGGCAGAGGGTGAATCAAAGGTTTCAAATATCGAACTGATAAGCCGTGGTTACGAGCATTTCTTGGATAAGCTCACCGCTCTGGGGGCCGACTATAAGGTCACTGAAGATGCCAGAGCGTGAGCATAAGCTTCCACCAATCCCAAAAAAAAGGGAGAAAAACCTTGCCCTATGGGCAGTCGCATTCATACTCGCTCCCTTGCTCAGGTTATTTTTCAAGACTGTCCCAACGGGTATAGAGAATCTTCCAAAAAAAGGTTCTTACATCTTGGTTAGCAACCACACAAGTTACGCTGATCCGCTGGCTATGGCCTATTTCATATTCGTTCAACTGGGGCGGGCCCCACATTTTCTTGCAAAGGAAAGCCTTTTTAGAATTCCGCTATTTGGAAGAATTCTTCCCTATGTTGGGCAGGTTCCCATTTACAGGCAGGGAAGATCAAACCAGGATTCACTGGCAGCTGCCAAGGCCTACCTGGAAGCTGGCCACACAATAATCATGTTCCCAGAAGGAACTCTCACCAGAGATCCTGAGCTTTGGCCAATGCGTGGGAGAACAGGCGCAATCAGATTGGCAATTGAAAGCGGTGTTCCGGTTTACCCTGTTGCGCATCACGGAGTTGAAAAAGTGCTCCCCAGGTACAGCAAGAAATTTAGACCCTCGCCTTTCAAAAAAGTTTTCATTCAAGTTGGGCGGCAGATCGATTTGTCGGTTTACAAGGCAACTGACGGCCCCGAGAAAATGTCAGAGGCCACCGAAAAGGTAATGCAGGCGATTACGGAGGAGCTCAAAAAAATTCGCCCAGGGACCCCTCCGACAAAAAGATGGGACCCGAAAGAGAGCGGTCAGGCGGCTTACGGAAACTATCAGAAGAAGCAAAAATGAAACTTGCAGTGATCGGAGCTGGTAGCTGGGGTACGACCTACGCAAAAATTCTTGCCGACAGCGGCAATGAAGTTGCTCTTTACTCTCGCCGAGCTGACCTAGCCGAGGAAATCAATACGCACAAAAGAAATTCGGACTACCTTCCAGGAATCACTCTTCCGGAATCCATTACAGCGACCAACGATCTCGCTTTAGCGGTCGCGGATGCTGAGCAGGTTTATTTAGCGATACCCTCTTCGACCCTGAGAGAGTTTTTGGAAGAAAATGAGGCCTTATTTGGATCCGCCTTGGTTGTAAGCCTGATGAAGGGCCTGGAGACCAACTCGCAGCAGCGGATGAGCCAACTGATAACCGAATCGACTGGCATAGATCAATCAAAGGTGGTCGTTGTAAGCGGGCCAAACCTGGCTTTGGAGATTGCTCAACAGCAACCAGCTGCCAGTGTCGCAGCCTGTTCCAATATTGATAACGCAATGGCGGTTGCCAAGGCATCATCCAATGATTACTTCACTGTTTTTGCAAATGAAGATGTCATCGGCACCGAGCTTGGTGGGGTTTTGAAAAACCTGATTGCCCTGGCCTTGGGAATCGTCAGTGGTGTCGGCCATGGACAGAACACCAAGGCCAGCATCCTGACCAGAGGGCTCAGTGAGATTACTAGATTTGCAGTGGAGCTAGGGGCAAGGCGTCGAACCATGTACGGGCTGGCAGGATTAGGTGATCTGGTTGCAACTGGGGAATCTAATCTCTCAAGAAATCATCGAGCCGGAGAGATGCTGGGTAAGGGCTATTCAAAGCGAGAAGTCATGAAGCTTATGAAGCAGACCGCGGAAGGATTATCCTCTGTTGAGCCAGTTTTGGCACTGGCTAAAGAAAAAGGTTTGACTCTTCCAATCATTGAGCAACTAAGTCAAGTCATTGATGGAAAGATGCAAGTGGCGGATTTTGGAAATAAATTAACCCATGAGACCGAAGAGGCGGAAATCGAATGAGAGTGCTAGTCATTTGCGGAGGAGAGTCTTCCGAGCATAGCGTCTCTCTGGTTACCACTAAGGCCGTCCTAGAGTCGATTGATCCCGAGCATGAGGTAATCCTTGTCGGAATTACTCCCGAAGGAAAACACATACTCCTTCCGGAGGTCGGTGAGTGGAAACTGAGTGATTCTCCAGTGCTTGAAGATAATGATTTGGAAATTCTTTGGCCATTTGGCGGGGGAGAGCTCGCCTATTTTGAATACAGAGAGTTGATTCCTATCGGAGAGATTGATGTCTGTCTGCCGCTGTTGCATGGTGACAATGGGGAGGACGGCTCAATTCAGGGATTACTTCAGCTTTGTCATATTCCTTATGTCGGTAATGGAGTGTCCGCCTCTGCGGTGGCCATGGATAAGCAGCTGACAAAAAACCTAGCGAGACAGGCAGGCATTCCAGTCTGCGATGAGCAGGTGATAAACCACGATCAGTTTTTAGATAATCCCGAGCAAACTCTTCAGAACTTGGACAATCTCGTTGCCTATCCGGTGGTTGTAAAACCCGTCAAAAGTGGTTCCAGCGTGGGTGTGAGTGTTGCGGAAAACTCAAATCAGCTGCTGGATTCGCTAAAACTTGCTTTCGAGCAAGATAGTCGAGTCCTGATTGAGCCTCGGCTGATTGGCAGAGAGATTGAAATAGCTGTCTTGGAGGATATTGGCGGTGAATTGCTCACCTCAGTGGCAGGAGAGATAACCGTTGGTGGGGGAGGTATTTATGACTACCAGGCCAAGTACCTTTCCGACACCGCAAGGCTTACTGTTCCAGCAGAGCTCACAGATATTGAACTGAAAGAAGCCCAAGAGCTTGCAAAAGCGGCTTTTTCGGCCTTGGGCTGCACTGGTTTGGCAAGGGTTGATTTTTTCTACACTGACTCTGGCTGGCTTCTCAGTGAGGTAAACACAATGCCAGGCTTTACTCCGATTTCGATGTACCCGAAGCTGTTCAAAGAGTCAGGAATTGACTATCCAGAGCTAATCGCCAAACTGATTGAGCGTGCTATTCGATAACGGTGCAGAATTTTTCTGCCGGGATGGCTGATACGGCTGGTGCCAGCTCCTCCAATGTTGTTATGCCACTAGCCTGCTCTGAATCAACAATAATTTCAGTAGCAGGTGATCGCCCGAAGGTTATGAATCGAAAACTTGGGGCTTGTGAGTCATCTATCAGCCAATCAACTCCACCAGCGGTAACACAGGGCAAAGTTGACGCCTGAACCGGCTCTAAACCGCAGCGGTAGATGATTGCTGTCGGGTCGCCCCATGCGGCAGTCGCCTGGGCGTTAGTGTATTTCCGGTCATGCGGCCCGATAGCATCCGGCACCCTCACGGATATCTCGGCACAGGCAGGATCGTTGGCATCCTCTGCTGCCTC
>CAJXTQ010000035.1 GCA_913060985.1 uncultured Micrococcales bacterium
ACATAGCTTTTGAATCAATACCCTCAGGCATTGTCACCCACAAAAAGAAACCTCCGCCTGGTCTGGTTGTTTCAATATCGGGAAGATGCTTATCAATAGCCTCTATGGCCGCATCTCTTTTCTTTCGATAAAGATCCCTGTAGTCCGAGATCTGCTTTTTCCAGTCATTTACCGTTAGGTATTCGCTAACGAGCATTTGTCCAAACATTGCTGGGGAGAGAATCGCAGATTCATTAGCGAGGGTCAGTTTTTCTCGGATTGCAGGCGGCGCCAGGACATAGCCAACCCTCAAACCGGGGGAAAGAATTTTAGAAAAGCTGCCCAGGTAAACAACGTGCTGCTCACTCATTGACCTCATGGCATTCGGCGGAACCTCATCAAAATAGAGCTGCCCATAGGGGTTATCTTCAATAATCAGAATTCCTTCGGCCTCACATATGGCCAATATCTCTTCTCGTCGGTGCTGCGGGATGGTGACACCACTTGGGTTTCCGTAATTTGGAACCAGATACAGAAGCTTTACTTTCTTGCCCTGAGACTTCAAAGCGGTAACTTGCTCCTGCAGTGCTTCAGGAGATAGGCCCTCTGAGTCTGTGTGCAGATGGACCATCTCTGCTTCTTTGTGGCGGAAGATTCCGACCGCTCCGACATAGCTGGGAGATTCCAACAAAACCACATCACCCGGATCAATAAACAGATCCGCCAGGAGATCAAGACCATGCTGGCTTCCTGTGGTGACAATCAAATCTTCAGCGCTGCCGTTTATGCCCTCCAGGGCCATAATCTCAACAATTTGCTCTCTGAGCTTCGCATCCCCTTGTCCGCCTCCATATTGCAGGGCAAGGTCTCTGCGAGTTGTTAGCAGAGAGTCATAGGCCTTGTTCAAGCCTTCTGTTGGAAGCTGTGAAACATCGGGCATGCCACCGGCAAGGCTTACAACCTCTGGCCTGGAGACGACAGCGAATAACGCTCTGACCTCGCTGACACTTAGATTCGAGGCACGACCAGCGTAAGCCGACTTCCAATAATCGAAGTTGGTTATGCTTCCCGTGTTTGTTTCATTCATTAGGCTCAAAGCCTAATTGTTAGATGCCCGTATTGGCTATAGGTACTCTTGCAATTCGCTTTGAATAGCAGCCTTTGGCCTGGCCCCAACCAATTGCTTCACGAGCTCTCCACCCTTGAAAACACCAAGCAGTGGGATACCGGTGACGTTGTAGTTCATTGCAAGTTCTGGCTCGTGGTCAACATTTACCTTCACCACATCCAATTTGCCCGCAAGATCAGTTCCTAGTTCGTCAACAATTGGTGAGACCATGCGGCATGGACCGCACCACTCTGCCCAAAAATCAACCAATACCGGAAGCGGATTATCCAAAACTTCCTTCTGGAACTCTTCGGTTGTTACATCCCTTGCCATTTTTCCTCCAAATGCCTTTAGTGTTCAGCCAGGTAGTGCTCGGCGTCCAAAGCCGCCACACAGCCGCTTCCAGCCGCTGTAATGGCCTGTCTGTAGGTCGGGTCAATCACATCACCGGCGGCAAAGACACCAGGAAGAGTAGTTTTGGAACTTCTTCCTTCTACCTTTATGAACTTGTCTTGGTCTAACTCCAATTGACCCTCAAATAATCCTGTTCTGGGGTCAGAGCCGATCGCAATAAACAGCCCTTCAATCTCTAACTGGGTCTTTTCACCAGTTTGGGTGTCATTCAGCGTCACCGCTTCAAGCTTTCCTTCACCATGCAATTCAGCAATTTCGCTATTCCAGATGAACTCAATTTTTGGATTATCAAAAGACCTCTGCTGCATGGTTTTTGATGCCTTCAAGCTGTCTCGGCGGTGAACCACATACACCTTCTCAGCAAACTTAGTCAGAAAGTTCGCCTCCTCCATGGCCGAGTCTCCACCCCCAACAACAGCGATTGTCTTTTCTCTAAAGAAGAAGCCATCACAGGTTGCACACCAGCTAACCCCATGCCCTGAAAGCTCCTTTTCCTTCGGAAGACCGAGCTCACGATAGGCGGCACCGGTGGAGATAATTACAGTTTTCGCCTCAATGGTCTCTCCCCCACCTGTCTTCACAATCTTCACCTCACCGGACAGATCCACCTCGGTGACATCATCGAACATGATCTCTGTTCCGAATCTTTCTGCCTGAGCCTGAAAGTCAGCCATCAAATCCGGTCCCATGGTCCCTGTTGGGAATCCCGGATAGTTCTCAACCTCGGTGGTCTTCATAAGCTCTCCACCAGGCTCAACGCTGGAGGCGATTAGTAATGGCTTTAGATCGGCCCTTGCCGCATAGATCGCCGCCGTGTAGCCAGCTGGGCCAGAACCAATGATTACTACTTCTCGCATTTTTACTCCAATTTGCCTTGTGGGCTTATATAGATGATTGTCTATTTATAAAACTAGCACTAACTAGCTTTCATTCCTTCTTCTTATTTCAACTAAAAACTTAGTAATAATTCCATACTCAGGAAGCCGAAGCGCCCGAGTCAAAAACAAAAAGCTGATTACCATCAGCAGTGTGATAAGCACTGCGCCCAAGCTTGCGTTCAATTTACTCTCCATCAACCACCCGGCACCAATTCCACCAAGCTGGCCAATGGCAACAAAACCTATGACGCCAGCAATAACGGCGGCGATGATTGACCTCAAAAGATTCAAAACAAGTCCAGTTGGCTGCCAATCAATCTTTTTTCGAAGCAAGACTCCTGCAATCAACAACTGAATGGTGACAGATGATGCTGTCACCAAAGACAGACCAACAACTAGCCATTGCTTTTCTAAAACATTCAACAAAGTGATGGCACCGATTATGTGAAGGGCGACTTGAATGGAGGTGAAAACAAAAGGCGTTTTCGTATCTTCCAGCGCAAAAAACGCTCGTTGCAACATATGAACCAAGCTGAACGGCAGTAGTCCAATAGCCAAGGCAATGATTACGTTGCCCAAAGCTTCTGCCTCTGCCAATCCCGGCGAGAATATCCGCGCCAGCGGATAGGCCAGCACAATAAGCCCTGCTGTGGCAAGAGACATAAAGATCACAATCAGTCTCAAAGCAGCTAGCAGATCAGCCTTCATAGATGCCATATCGCCGTTGCTGGCAGCTGTTGAAATTCGGGTGTAATAGGCGGTGGCAACACTCACGGTCACAATCGAGTGAGGCAACATGAAAATCAACCAGGCAATGGCAGCTGCAGCAACACTGGCAATAATCAGACCCTCTGCCCTTGCTTGAGCGGCACTAGATGCAACATTGGTCTGCACCAAAGCACCAATCTGACTAATTAGCACCATTGCAAATGACCATGAGGCCGTTTTTAGTCCAGCCCCGATTCCATAGCCTGAGAATTTGAAATTCAAATTCAGCTTCAGTCCAATTCGTTTCCAGAAAAACAGAAGTATTACCGCCTGGGCCGCAACACCTGCGGTTGCCGAACCGGCAAGCAGAGCAACCTGGTCCGCTCCCCAACTGCTGATTGCTCTCTCGCCTTCAGAATCAGCCCCAAAGACCCAGATGAAGATTCCAAGACCCACAATCGAGACAACGTTGTTTAGAGCCGGAGCCCACATAAACGGCCCAAAAGCGCTTCGTGAGTTGAGCACCTCACCAAAAACCGAATAGAGCCCGTAGAAAAATAGCTGCGGGATGGTCCAGTATGCAAAGGCGGTTGCCAGTGCAACTTGTGAATCGCTCCAGCCGGTTGTGTAAAGACCAATCATCAGCGGTGCTGAAATCGTGGCTATTGTTCCGATAGCGAAAAAAACAA
Source organism: uncultured Micrococcales bacterium (assembly GCA_913060985.1). Classification (GTDB taxonomy): domain Bacteria; phylum Actinomycetota; class Actinomycetes; order Actinomycetales; family Microbacteriaceae; genus CAJXVY01. Next base: position 3,777 of record CAJXTQ010000035.1, read on the forward strand.
CAAGTGCGAGGGTTGCAAACCGATCAATGTAACCCCGACCGTCATCCTTCATTTTTCTGGCTTTGACCAATTGCGGAACCAAAATGGCGTTCAGCACCCCGCCCATGATTAGTGCATAGACGTTGTTGGGTAGTTGGTTTGCAACACCGAAGGCATCCGCAGCATCAGTTGTCACCCCAATTGCGAGTGCGAGCAGGATTGCTCGGATGAACCCCAGAGCCCGGGAGAAGATTGTGCCGCTGGCCATCCAAAAGCTGGATCGGCCAACCGCAGGACCCAGATCAGTCATTCGGCCTTCCACGTAGTGAGGTTCTGACAATTCCAGCAACCAGCAGTATTGACAATAAACCTATAAAAACCGCAAGCAGGATGCCCTCAACATCGCGGTTGATATTCACAATCAATGTCTCTGGACCAAAAATCCTCTGACCGGTTGAGTCATTTAGCCAAACCAGAACCTCCACCTGTCCGTTGGCAACAGCTGTTGCTGGTAGTTCGGCGTTAATCGCACTTTGAGCGGGAACGGTAATCGCGGTTCTGGCGGGAACCTCTAGCTTGGTATTGGTAGATCTGGCGCCCAGCTCCAAATCCATCCGCTGGTCAGTTTCGTTCACAATTGCCACGGGCAAATTGGAATCAATGCTTACGAGGTTGATCTCACTGCCTGGAACAATTCTTATTTGAGCCGGGCTTTCAGCACTAGCACCCAGGCTCGCCACCACGCTTGCGGGCACCGAGGCAACACTCACCATGATTAGCACCAATGCTAAAAACCGAGTCTTTTTTGCCATCAGTCGATCAGCTCCAATGCCAGCTGCGCCATCTTTCGCTCATTTTCATGCGCTAAGACATCCTGCAAAACATCAAGCTCGAACCACTGAGCGTCAATAACCTCGCCGGCAGGATCGTTGTCTGGATCAAGCTCTCCTCCAACCTGGGTCATCAGAAAGTGGTGGACTGTTTTAGATATTCGCTTATTTCCAACTTTGAAACGGTAGCTAATCGTCCCCAGTTTTTTGACAATCCTTGCCTGCAATCCAGTTTCTTCAAAAACTTCTCGTATGGCTGCCTGCTCAAGAGTTTCATTATGCTCCGGGTGGCCTTTGGGAATGCACCAATCAACTCGCCCGCCTCGGTTTTTGTGAGAAATGAGAGCAATTTTGGTGGGCTCTGAATTGGAAATCACCAAACCACCAGCGCTGACCTCGCGGATATTTTGGCGACCAAGTTTCATGCCTCAACTCTACTTCGACTATTTTCGGCTGATGCTATGGCAAGCTAGCTTGCATGCAAACCGTCGCCGATGCGCTTGCCAATCTGGAAAGCTCAACCTCATCACCTCTGCTCACCAAACTTGGTGAGAAATTCACAAAAGCCGGCTTCGAGATTGCTTTGGTGGGGGGACCAGTTAGAGACGCTTTCTTAGGCCGTATTTCGCCAGATCTAGATTTCACAACCAGTGCTTACCCTGACGATATTTTGAAAATCTTGAAAGGCTGGGCAAGCAATACATGGGATGTTGGAAGAGAGTTTGGAACCATTGCTGCGACCATTGATGGCCAACAGGTTGAGATAACTACCTACCGAGCTGACAGCTATGACAAACAAACAAGAAAGCCAACAGTTGAATTTGGCGATGATCTTGAAAGCGACCTAATTCGCAGGGACTTCGCTGTGAATTCGATGGCGCTAAGGCTTCCAAACAGGGTTTTTGTTGATCCTCACGGGGGTTTGCAGGATCTTTTGGAGAAAAGACTCAAAACTCCAACTGACCCAGAGATCAGTTTCAGCGATGACCCCTTGCGAATGATGCGCGCATGCAGGTTTGCATCGCAGCTTGGTTTTGAAATTGACATCGACACCTTTCAGGCGATGATGTCAATGGCGGAGCGAATCAACATAATTTCTCAAGAGCGCATTCGGGATGAGCTGACAAAGCTTTTGTTATCGGATAGGCCAAGGCTTGGGCTAACAGCGCTGGTTGATTCGGGAATTGCCGATATTGTCCTCCCCGAGCTTCCGGCTTTGAAGCTTGAGTCAGATGAGCATCACCACCACAAGGACGTTTATCAACACACTCTTACCGTGTTGGAGCAGAGTATTGATTACGAGGGTGATTACGGGCTCGAAAAAGACTTGATTTCCAGACTTGCCGCTCTGTTGCACGACATTGGCAAACCAGCAACCAAGAGATTAGAGACTGGCGGAGCGGTTACGTTTTATCACCATGATGTTGTTGGAGCGAAGCTTGCGAAGAAACGTCTGAAGGAGCTTCGCTTCGATAACGACACCATCAAGGCCGTCTCGCTTCTCATCGAACTCCACCTGAGGTTTTTTGGCTATTCCGATCAGCAGTGGTCAGATAGTGCTGTCAGGAGATACGTCAGGGATGCTGGCGACCAGCTGGCAAGACTTCATATCCTCACTCGAAGTGATGTCACCACCAGAAATAAGCGGAAGGCAGAGAGATTGGCCTTTGCCTATGACGATTTAGAGCAAAGAATTCAGGAAATTAGCGAAAAAGAAGAGCTGAATGCAATGCGTCCGGATTTGAACGGCGAGCAGATCATGGAGATTTTGGATATCAAAGCTGGACCAGAGGTGGGAAGTGCTTATAAATTCCTGCTCGAACTGAGGATTGAAAACGGCCCACTCGGAGAAGAAGAGGCTAGAAAACGCTTGCTCGAATGGTGGTCCGCTCGCTAGGCTATCTAAGTTGCCCAAGGGCAATTAACCCCTCCTGTTGCAGAAGGACTGTAACCGATTAG
>CAJXTQ010000036.1 GCA_913060985.1 uncultured Micrococcales bacterium
TGGAGGAAAGTGGAGTAAAGTGGATATTTAGGGGAAGGAGGCAACAATGCTGTTGGGTACGCACACGCCAAAGCTCGACGACAAAGGTCGCGTAATTCTTCCTTCCCGTTTCAGAGACGAATTTGCTTCTGGTTTGGTTGTCACCAGAGGTCAGGACCGTTGCCTCTATGTATTCAGCGCAGGGGAGTTCCAAGAAGTTCACGAGAAAATCAAGCAAGCACCAATGACCAGTGCCACTGGTCGTGATTACCTCCGAGTCTTCCTAAGTGGAGCAAGCGATGAGATTCCTGACAAGCAGGGACGCGTCACTATCCCCGCCACACTTCGCGAGTATGCGGGCTTGAGTCGAGAGCTAGTGATGATCGGCGTTGGAAATCGCGCCGAGATTTGGGACAGCGCAACTTGGAATGAGTATTTGCATTCAAACGAACAATCCTTCTCAGAAATTTCGGAGGAGGTGATTCCGGGGCTTTTCTAGCTCGCATTGCAAGCTCTTGCCGATTCGCTGACAACCTTCCCCTTTGTCAGATAACGGATCGGACAGGGCTCGGGATGCGAGATGGACACTCCAAACTGTTATGAACCAGACAAATCTTCACAAGCCAGTCCTCCTGGAGGAGTCCATTGATTATTTGAACGTGGCATCGGGAAATAAAACTGTAATCGACGCCACCGTTGGACTTGGTGGTCACACTGAGGCAATGCTGGAGCGAAATCCGGAATTGAAAGTCATAGGTATAGACCGTGATGCCGAGGCCTTGAGAAGAGCTAGCCAACGACTTGAGCCTTTTGCTGGACGCTTTCTCCCTTTTGCAGGCACTTATGACCAATTGCTTGAGGCAATGAATGAATTAGGGATTTCAAAGGTTGATGGGGTGCTTGCAGATCTCGGAGTTTCATCAATGCAGCTTGATTTTCCAGAGCGCGGGTTTAGCTATAGCCAAAATGCTCCTCTGGATATGCGCATGGATCAGTCACAGGGGATTACTGCAGGGGAGTTGATTGAAAGCAGTTCGGTTAGTGAGCTCGCATTTATCATCAAAACCTATGGTGAAGAAAAATTCGCAAGGCTAATTGCCAAGCATATTGCGGGTAAGAAATTTGAAAATAGCGAGCAGCTCAACGAGGTTATCTCGGCAGTTGTTCCAAAACCGCACAAAGGTCATCCGGCAAAGCGCACCTACCAAGCCCTTCGGATTGCAGTGAACGAAGAGATGGATATCTTGGAGAGGTTTGTCCCAAATTCAATCAAGGCATTGGCTGAGGGAGGTCGCCTAGTGGTGATTAGTTATCACTCCCTAGAAGACTCAATCGTGAAAAAGGCCATTCAAAAAGCATCACAATCTAGCTCACCGGTTGGTCTTCCGGTGGAGCTTGAGCAGCACCGTCCAGTGCTAAAGGTGCTAACTCGCGGAGTCACGAGGGCTTCTGAGCAAGAGCAGATTGAAAACCCAAGAAGCGCATCCGCAAGGTTGCGAGCGGCAGAAAAAACGGAGGACAAGTGAGCAGGTTGGCATTTATGAACAAGCGGGATGCCCGAGCGCTTAGGCCCAAGGCTGTGATGCTACTGGTACCAACCATCGGGCTTGCTGCGGTACTTGTGTTGCAGTTGATGCTCTCTAACGCCTTGGCCAGTGGAGCACATGAGCTTCGTGATTTGAAAAATGAATCAGAACAATTGAACACGGATGTTCAGATTCTTAGTGAAGAGGTCGACTCGCTATCCTCGCAGCAAAATCTTGCTGATGCAGCAAAGCAGCTAGGAATGGTTTCAAATGCTAACCCAGTGTTCATAAACCTAGACAGTGATCGAGTTTACGGAGAGCCTCAGCCAGCGGTGAGTGAGGAGAAACTCAGGGTCAGCGGCAACCTAATTTCGAATACAGCCATGAGCGTTTCCACCGACCTCTCCTCGCTGGTTCAAAATCCAGCTGTGGGAGTGGCAACCATTGAAATATCAGGGGGCGAAGTAATTTTGTCTTCAGCGATGATCCCCGCATCGCCGACTCGCTAATTTTTCTCGAAGGGAGGGTTATGGGTTCACATGATGCTCAACCCAAAAACCGCCTTCGAGTAATTGCCCTAATTCTGTCAGCAATCGTTGGTGTTGTCGGCTTTCGGCTAGTTGAGTTTCAGGTTGTGCAGGCAGATGACATAAACGAGATTAGTTATGCCAAAAGGGAAGTCCAAAGAACCCTTGAAAGCCAGCGTGGATCCATACTTGATGCCAACGGTGAAGTTTTGGCCAGGACCATATATCGCTATGACATCAACGTTGCACCAGATATGGTGGGGCCTGTTTTCAGAGATGTCGAGGGCGTGCGAATCGAGCTCAGCGTGGGTGAGATTGCTAGTGAGTTGGCGCTAATCCTAGATATGGATGTGAGTGAAGTTTTTCAAGCCGTAAGTGGCGAAGGAAATTATGCCAACCTCAAAAAACGTGTGAACGCTGCTGTTTATCAACAAATTGAATCCTTGAACATCCCTTGGATTTTTGTGGATGAAATTTCATACAGACTTTATCCAAGCGGTGCAGTCGCTGGAAACTTGATTGGTTTTGTGGATATCGATGGCTATCCTTTGGCTGGACTGGAGAGGCAATACAACACATGCCTCGCTGGTGTTGATGGCCAGGAAACTTTCGAGCGGAGCGTGCAGGGAATGAAGATCCCATCCAGCGCTCAAACAATAAAACCACCAGTTCAGGGTGGCGATCTGCAACTGACCATTGATTCAGACCTGCAATACTTTGCGCAGCAGGTTTTGGCTGATTCAGTTCAGTCACAGAATGCAGAGTATGCGGTTGCTCTGGTTGTCGAGGCGGAAACCGGAAGACTATTGGTTGCAGCCGAGGCGCCAACAGTGGACCCCAATGACCCCTCGCTTACCCCTGCTGAGCATCGCCAGTCAAAGATTTTTCAAAACTCCTATGAGCCAGGCTCAACCATGAAGTCGATAACCACTGCAATCGCACTTGATACGCAACACGCTAATGCCTATACGCAGATCATTGCCGAGGATACAATGCGACTTCCCTGGGGAGACACCATTGACGACAGCTTCAACCACGATCCAAGAAAGCTCACGCCGGCTGGAATACTGAAAATATCAAGCAATGTTGGCATTACCAAACTCGCAGGTGAAATTGACCGTGAGACTCGATATGACTACCTTTTGGATTTTGGATTCGGTTCTCCTACTGCAATCAACTTTGAAGGTGAGAGTCCTGGACTTTTGAGAGAAGCCAGTCAATGGGATGGAATGACCAACCTGACAACGCTCTTTGGTCAAGGTCTGGCGGTTACACCAATTCAAATGGCCTATTCCTACCAAGCAATCGCCAATGACGGAGTCAGGTTGGATCCAATCTTGGTGGAGTCCTGTATTCGTGATGGCGAAGAGGTCATGAAACCCAATCAGGGCTCGACCAGAGTTCTAGCTGAGTCAACCGCGAGACTTACAGTAGACATGATGGAAAAAGTCGTTGAAGAGGGTGGTGTGGCATCCAGGGTCGCAATCCCCGGCTACCGGATTGCAGGAAAGACCGGAACTGCACAAATCCAGGCAGAGGATGGTTCTGGTTACGGCGATAGGTTTGCTATCAGCTTTTTTGGCATGGCTCCCGCGGGGGATCCAAAATATGTGGTTGCGGTGATGCTTTATAAGCCAGAGGGAGCGATTAACTCGGCTGGTGCCACGGCTCCGTTCAAATCCATCATGTCGCAAGTTTTGAGGCACTATCGAGTGCCACCATCGACAACACCCAGTGCAAACATTCCGACTGAGTGGGAGTAAATATTGTTCAGACCAAAAAAAACCTCTTTTTCGCTGGCTGAGTTTGCAGCAAGCTTTGGCGGCAAGGTAACCGGCGATGCAAAGGTGTCCGGGATTTCTCTAAACACCGCCAGAATTCAAAAAGGTGATCTGTTCATGGCATTGCCCGGCAAGGTCCACCACGGGGCAAATTTTGCTGATCAAGCAATCAAAGCTGGAGCAGTCGCAATTGTCACCGACCGCGAGGGCGAACAGCTGTTGCCGGATGGCCTTCCCAGAATTATCCTCCCCAACCCCAAAAGACATTTATTTGAAATGTCGAAAAAACTATATGGCTATGGCGCTGAGATTCCGATTATTGGAGTCACTGGCACCAATGGAAAGACATCAACAGTTCACTACCTTGAAAAACTAGCCGGTGCCCTGGGAGAGAACGTATTTAGCTCTGGCTCAAGTGGAATGCGCTTTGATGGGGAGAGTGACAAAGTTGGGCTGACGACTCCTGAAATCAACGACCTGGTGGCTGGCCTGAGCTATGCAATTGAGCGAGGGGCCACGATTGCGATGATGGAGGTTAGCGCGCAAGCATTGGTGCGAGGAAGGGTTGATGGACTGCATTTCAGCGTGAGCGGCTTTACAAACCTAAGTCACGATCACCTGGACGACTTTGGTGATATGGACAGCTATCTGGCTGCCAAAGCAAGACTTTTCGATATTGACGTGAGTAGCCGAGCTGTGATTTTCAGCGACACTCGAAGCGGTCAAAGGCTTATGAAGGTGCTGGAGATCCCCAGCATTAGCTTGGGCACAAACGAAGATGCTCAAATCAGGTATATCTCAGAGCTTGATGGCAGCTCGACCAGGGTTCAATTCCCCGGGTTGGGCATAAACCTAAGGGCTGATAACACCGGTCTGCTTATGGCGCAGAACTTGGCCCTAGCCATTGGAATGATACATACTTACGGTCTCAGCGGGCTTGCAACCATAAAAAGTCTTGACGGTTTCGTTCCTGGAAGACTGGAAAAAGTTCACTCAAACCCTGATGTTTATCTTGATTACGCTCACACACCTGAGGCAATAGCGTTAGCACTTAGGGAACTGAAGACCAAATACAAGTCGGTGAGTGCCGTGATTGGCTTTAGCGGTGAGCGAGATCACTCCAAGCGCAAGCCAATGATTGAATTCGCCGGTCTCGCAGATCGAGTGATCGCAACAACTCAACATCCTCGCTCGGAGGGCCCAGAACAAATCCTTGCCGATATCAAGCGCCATAAGCCCGACATGGAGACGGCAGATGAGCCCATAGAGGCCCTCAGATCGCTTGCGGATGGTTTAGCCAATGAGGAATGCCTGGTCTGGTTTGGACCTGGCAATTTGGAATATAGGGAGTTTGCCGAGGGAAAAAAGCCTTATTACCCAAGAAAAATAATTGCCGAGGTGTTTGGTGATTAGCCTCAGTTTTTCTGAGATAGCGGAAGCTGTAGACGGCCAGCTGGTTGTTGGAGACGCAGCCTCAGTCACACAAGGTCAGGTTTTTACCGATTCCCGAGAGGTTGGACCAGGTGATATTTTCTTTGCCAAACTTGGCGAGGTCGATGACGGACATAAGTATCTAAGTCAAGTTTCAGCAGTCGGTGCCTCTCTAGCGATTGTTCAGAAGCCAGATTTGGCTTTATCAATTCCACAAATTAAGGTCCAGGACACTGTGATTGCGCTGGCAAAACTTGCGAGAGTTGTTTTGGAAAAGGTTAGAGCCGACAGCAATCTAAAAGTAATTGGAATCACCGGATCAAACGGAAAAACCAGCACCAAGAGCATGCTGAGAACCGTGCTTTCCGAATTTGGGTCTGTGATTGCACCAAAAGGTAGCTACAACAACGATGTCGGTCTCCCGCTCACGGTATTGAGACTTGAGCCTGATACAGAGTTTCTCATTTTGGAGATGGGGGCAAGCGGCCACGGATCAATTGCCAGGCTTGCAGAGATTGCGAAACCAGACATCGGGCTGCAATTAAAGATCGGCATGGCACACGCCGGTAAATTTGGTGGGCTGAACGAGACTAAAAAGATCAAAGCCGAGATGTTGCCGCATATTGGTCAGGTTGCGATTCTCAATGCGGACGATCCAAATGTCTTCGAGATGCGCAACCGAGTCGAAAATTTCCTACTCTTTGGATACAGCGAGCTTGCCCATCTTCATATCTTGGAAACCAGCATAGATATCCAAGGGACAAAGGTCGATTTTGATCTCAGGGGACAAAAGAGATCGGTTCATCTAAAGACCCTGGGTGAGCATCATGCGATGAATGCGGCTGCTGCCCTGCTTGTCGTCAGTTTTCTAAATCTGGATGTGGATATAGCAATAGGGGCCTTGGAAGGCCTTGAATTCGCTGAAACTGGGCGCATGCAGCCAATTAGGGGTAAGAGTGGGCAAATAGTAATAAATGACGCCTATAACGCCTCGCCTGAATCTATGCAGGCTGCCCTGCAGACTCTTGCAACTTTAGGTAGGCAGGGGTTTCGGACCACAGCTGTTTTGGGAGGCATGGCAGAGCTGGGTGGGTTTTCAAACGAGCAGCATGATCGGATCGGGAGGCTAGCCGTTCGCTACAACATTGACCAGGTGGTGGTGATTGGTTCGGAGGCGAAGCTCATTCACATGGGCGCCAGTCAAGAGGGGAGCTGGGATGGCGAATCTTTATTTTTTGAGAGTATCAACGAGGCTTTTGAGCATT
>CAJXTQ010000037.1 GCA_913060985.1 uncultured Micrococcales bacterium
GATGATCTGAAGCTTGTTGAAACCATTCGGGGCAAGCTTGGATATGGGCGAGTCGCCCTCAGTGGAGCTCTTACAGGCTCTTGGATAGGGCTGATATTTGGATTGCTTTTCGGAGCTGGAATAGTGGTTGATCCAGCCGGGGATGTTTCCTACCAGCCTCAAAATTTTCTCTCCGCACTGGTAATTGGCGCAGGCATTGGAATGCTTTTCAACATAATCCGTTTTTCCAGCAGCAAAAACCGTCGAGAGTTTTTGTCCTATCCGCAAACCATTGCTAAAACCTATAGGGTTGTGGTTCCAGCAACTGAGTTGGCAAAGGCTAGAAGCCTAGTTTCCATCCCAGATTGATTTCATCCACTGCTCAACCTCGACAACTGTTCTTGGAATACCTTCACTTAGCCACCTGTAGCCATCTTCAGTAATCGCTACGTTGTCTTCGATCCTGACCCCGATTCCTCTAAAATTTGGGGGTGCGAGTTGGTCATTTTGGTGAAAATACAAGCCTGGCTCGATTGTGAACACCATTCCGGGCTTCAACACCGTGTCCAAATACATTTCTTTTCTAGCCTGCGCACAGTCGTGAACGTCAAGTCCCAAGTGGTGGCCGGTACCGTGAACCATCCAGCGCCTGTGATACTGGTTTTCAGGCTTGAGCGACTCTTCGGCGGAGACCGGGATAATTCCCCACCTCTGGCAATGCTTGGCAATTACCCGCATCGCTTCGTTATGCATGTCTCTGAAGAGATTTCCCGGTTTGCAGACGGCGAATGCAGCATCTGCCGCTTCTAAAACAACTTCGTATATCTCTTTTTGCACCGCCGAGAAGCTTCCAGAAATAGGAAGCGTTCTTGTTATATCGGCTGTAAAGAGACTGTCCATCTCTACTCCCGCGTCAACCAGAACTAACTCCCCAGTTTTGATATCACCGGTGTTTTTAGTCCAATGCAGAATATTCGCGTGATTGCCACTGGCGGCAATTGTCTCGTAGCCCAAATCATGCCCGTGCAGTCTGGCCTTTTCAAAAAAAGCAGCCTCCAAAGCCCTCTCACCGCGTTTGCCTGCCGCGGGGATTTTGGATATGAGGTTCTCGAAACCATCCTTAGTTGCCTCAACTGCTTTTTCTATCTGCTCGATTTCCCAACTGCTTTTGACAATCCTTTGCTCTGAGAGGAATTGTTTTAGTTCATCGTCCTCCACAGTTAGCTGATTCTCAATCGGCTGGAAATCCTTCAAATCAAAGGTCTGGATTCCCAAGAGTTTTTCAACCTGGGCCAAATCTGGCCTTGGACCAACCCAGAACTCTCCGATTTCGCTGTTGGCAAAGAACTCGTCTGAGTCTTTATCGGCCGATGGACGAATAAACAGCTTGCTAGTTTTTTCTGCCGAATCAATAACCAAAATTGAACCCTCGACCGCTCTGCTTCCCCAATTGGTCAATTGAGTAAATTCGGTGTTTGGTCTAAATCTGTAATGGGTGTCATTGCTCCTTTGCTTGGCGTTTCCCGCGTCAATCACAATTGTTCTTCCCGGGAAAGCATCAATCAGCTGAGCACGCTTCTCATAAGCTGTTTGGTTGGCGGCAGGGTCTATTTGAACTTGGGCTTCAGCTTCGGACCAACCAGTTTTCATAAACTCCAAAAAAGCTTTGTCCTTAGGAGTTCGACTTCGGTTATCACCTGCCAACTCAAGCTCCAATCAAGTAGTGTCTATTCATGCCAACTCAACCCATCCTGGATCTGCACACTCATAGCAATCGCAGCGATGGTCTAGACACACCAGCTTATTTGATGACCCGAGCAAAACAACTCGGACTGGATTTGATTTCGCTGGCCGACCACGACACCACAGATGGCTGGAAAGAGGGTCTTGATACAGCGGTTGAATTAGAGCTTGGGTTTGTTCCAGCGATTGAAATATCAACTCATTCAGAGGTTCAATCGGAGCAGGGTTCAAGAAGAATCAGTGTTCACATCCTTGCCTACAGACCAGATCAGAATCACCCAGGACTTGTTGCTGAACTCTCAAAAACCCGTGAGAGCAGGGTAAGCAGGGCTAAGCGAATGGTTGAGTTGATTTCAAAGGACTACCCAATTAACTGGCAAGAGATAACCGAGAATATAAGACCGGGATCGACCGTCGGGCGACCAGCAATTGCTGATGCGCTCGTGCGGGCCGGGGTGGTCAAGGATCGCTCTGCCGCCTTTGAATCTATCCTGCATAAATCCAGTCCCTATTACATCAGTGAGCACTCTCTGAACACCCTGGAGGCGATTCAATTGGCATTGGATGCCGGGGCTGCGCCAGTAATTGCTCATCCACTGATTGATTTTCCTGCAGGGAAATCACTGTCAGATTTGCCCGATGCACATTTTCGGGAGATGGTCGATGCGGGCTTGATGGGTCTAGAGGTTGATCATCGTCAGGTCCCTGAAAATGCGCGAAGCTGGCTTAGAGACTTTGCCAAGCGCCACGACCTGTTCATTACTGGCTCCAGCGATTACCACGGAATCGGAGGGAAGGTGAACGAATTGGGGGAGAACTCCACCACCGTTGAAAACTTTAGGAGACTAATTGCCCAAAGTAGCGGCTCCGATTACTACTTACCGCCAGCCTTGGATTGGTTATAGCTTCTAGTTCTCCTGCGCTTCCTAGGTTGCTCTGAAGGCTTTCCTGGTTTTGATTCTTTGCCTCGAGGTTCCGTTTTTCTGGAGAGAACCCCTTTGGCGTCTTTAGGGATGTCTAGTTGCTCAAAAATATGAGGAGAAGATGAATAAGTTTCGGCGGGCTCATCAAAATCCAACCCGAGGGCCTTATTGATCATTTTCCAGCGATTTATGTCATCCCAATCAACAAGCGTGATAGCAATTCCCTTTTTGCCGGCCCTTCCGGTTCGTCCGGTTCTGTGTAGGTAGGCCTTCTCATCCTCGGGTGTGGAGTAGTTGATCACATGGCTGACATCATCGACATCGATTCCCCTTGCTGCCACCTCGGTGGCAACCATGATTCTTTTCTTATTGTCCCTGAAGGCTTTCATTGAACGCTCTCTTGCAGGCTGACCCATATCCCCATGCAAAGTGGTGGCTGAAAAACCACGCTCGGTAAGAACTTCTCCAAGCTTTGATGCTTGGCGTTTTGTGGGTGTGAAGATGATTGCTTTTTCAATATCTTTTGACTGCAGAATTTTTGCTACTAACTCGTCTTTATCGAGTTTGTGTGCACGATAGACAAACTGTTGAATATCCGCCTTGGTCTGCTGTTGGTCTTCGCCGGTGGCTCGAATGTGAACCGGCTTATTTTGATATTTTCTAGCCAGTGTGAGGATAACGTCGGGCATGGTTGCCGAAAAAAGAAGCGTTTGTTTGCTCTCTGGCGTGGCAGCGAAGATCTTTTCGATGTCTGGCAAAAATCCAAGATCAAGCATTTCATCAGCTTCGTCGAGAACTAGGTATTCCACCTCGGAATAATTCAGGTGCCCTTTTTGGTGAAGATCGTTTAGTCGACCCGGGGTGCCAACGATGATTTGCCTTCCCTGGTTGAGCTCTTCAATCTGCTGTTCGTAGCTTTTTCCACCCAGGATTTCGGCAACTTGAACCGAGCGGTTGGCCGTTGCAATAACCAAGTCGGAGGCAACTTGCTGGGCAAGCTCTCTGGTTGGAACGACAATTAGGGCCAAGTGCTTTTTTTCTGGCTCTAGACCCAATCGTTGAATAACTGGCAACCCAAAGCCGAAGGTCTTTCCAGTTCCGGTCTTGGCCTGCCCAATTAGGTCCTTACCAGTCAGAGCTATTGGAATCGCCTGTTCCTGGATTGGGAAGGGGGAAGTTATCCCCTTGGTCTCTAGTGCGGTGACGATATCTTCGTCGATACCCAGTTCTCTAAATGTCAAATTCTTATTCTTTCCGCCAATTGGCATATGCTTTCTGTGTGCTGGATTGGGTTCGTAGGCTTAGAAAAGCGTCACGCAAATTAACTTTGCCGTCTCGCGAAGCTAGTGATGGTCGAACTAATCAGCAGCTCAATCTATCTAAGCTTACTCCTTCCGAGCTCGACTTCCTTGCAAACTTCCTGCATGCTCAGAAGCTTGCCGCGAAGCTGCTGGAGCAACTGGCTGTGCAGACCCCAGACGAGAAGCTATCGGAAAGTGTGATGGCCCTGGCTGAGAATCAGGAGGAACGATTTAGGCCGGTCGCTCGTTTACTTGCAAAAAAAAGCGGAGGTTCCACCGACGAGCTAGCCAGATTCGAGGAGCGTTTTCAGGAGCTTGCTTCGAGGATTGAGGGAAAAGGTTTTTATGAAAACCTGATGTCCCTATATATCGTTTTTGGAATTTTGGACGACTTTTACTCTCAGCTTGCCAACGTGCAGCCAACCTCGACCAAAAACACTGCGAACAAATCACTGGATGACTACCCCTTCAGCGAATTCGTAAAAAACGTTTTGATTGAAAAAATCTCTGATGATCAACAGCTTCGTGACTTGCTGGCGATGTTTGGAAGAAGCTTGGTCGCGGATGTGCTCTTACACGTGATTGCGGTGTTGAATTTTGGTCATTTGGATGATTCTGATCCGGTTGAGTTCAGGAGATCGGCACTTGCGGAGATTGAACAACTAACAAATGACCTAATCAGCAACCATTCTGCACGAATGGATGAATTGGGCATGAGCGCTTAGAGCGATTTCAGCTGCTGCTCGTCCTGTTGGGTGCGTCTAGACCTGAGGTAACGAATTCCGATGAATGTAACTGGGGGAGTAATCAGCATCACCAGTAGCCAAATGGCTGCTCCGCTGTGAGGCAACCCGATCCAGGTGAGCAAAAGCCACAGTACTGACCCAACAGCCACCGCTATAGAACCGGGAACCAGGGTCCCGTGCTTATCGCTTTTGCCAATTACGTAAGGAGTGATTAGTCCTAGCAATATTCCATAAACTACGACGACCGGGAGGCTTATGAGGTGCGATAAATCCATTAACCTACAAACCCGACCTTCCTGGGCTGCTCGGCAGCAATTTCAATGTATGCAAGAGCGGTCGCGGGGACAATCACTGTCGCTCCCTTTTCGTCTGTCAACTGAAGGGTTGAGGCGGGATCGGCAAGCGCTTTCTCGACTTTTTGGTTTATCTGCTCAGTGGTTTCATCACTTTCCAGAACAAGCTCTCTGCCGCTGTTTTGTATGCCAATTTTTATCTGCACGTCGCTCCTTGATATTTATAAAAGCTTAGCTGTCGTTCTGCTCTTGGTTCAAACCAATGAAACTTGTTGCCTCCAGAGAAGGAAGATCTGATTTCTGGGCATCTTCGGCGAGATTCTCGATATCAGCCGCAGCCGCCTCAGCAGATCGTTGATCGCCACTCTCAATGCAGTATGACAACCACCTTGCAAGCTCAACTTCTGAGTAAAGGATTGCCCTTTTTACCATGTTTTCATCAGCTTCTCTGATCTCTGCGTACTGCGCGAAGCAGGAATTAAGTACAGCTTCGGTGGATCCTCCCGCAATCCAGGCAAAATCCTCAGCCGGGTCGGAAACTCGCATACTCCCAAAGCCCCTCAGCACGAGTTTGTCGCCAGCAATGCCAACATTGTCAGAACCAATCGAACCGTGAATCACTGTGGGTCTGTATCTCCAGAGACCAATATCCTCCAGCGCCCTTTCCCAGCGGGAGAGCAGAACCCCTGGAACCTTGCCGCTGTCGGCTAGCTTGTCTAGCTCTGCCACCAGCTCTGAATTTAGCTCTGTTGGAGTAAATGCCTGAATTTCTAGAGCTTGTGCATCAGTTATTGAGAGCGAATGAACTCTTGCAAGCTCTGCCGAAAGCAACTCGACGGGCTCTGAATTTTTTGATCCCAGTCGGATTTCTTTATATTTCTCATAACTCAGCACCACCACTGAGTGACCATCTGAATCTCTTGTCTGGCCAATGATTTCAGGGATGGCCAGAGTTGTTGAGGCAAGTGGGCTGACTAACTTAAGCGCGTTCAGCTCGGTTTCCATCTCTTTTTCCGACTGCTTAGAAGTTGGCACCAAGACCTGGTAGCTCCTGCCAATGTCTGATTCCAAAACAGCCGAGTCAAACCCAGGTGTCATATCGCTTGTGAGTCTTGTGGATACGAAATTTTTCCCACTAGCAGCCTCTGCTGCCAGCGCCGCTAGAATCAAGTGAGATTTGGCCATAGCCAAACACTATTTTGGCATCCATTCTTAGCTTTGATGCCACGCAGGGAACGTTATGGAATCAGCGGA
>CAJXTQ010000038.1 GCA_913060985.1 uncultured Micrococcales bacterium
GGCAAACTGAGCAGCCATTTCAAAGCGGCAACCCGGATGATGCGCGTCCTAAGAAGTATGTATTGGACATGTTTCCTTACCCCAGTGGCGACCTACACATGGGGCACGCTGAGGCCTACGCGCTTGGTGATGTCGTCTCCAGGTATTGGGTTCAGCGCGGGTTTAACGTTTTGCACCCGATTGGTTGGGACGCCTTTGGCCTGCCTGCTGAGAACGCAGCTATAAAGCGCGGTTTAGATCCTCGTCAGTGGACGTACGACAATATCGATCAGCAGCGCAAATCTATGGAGAACTACGCTTGCAGCTTTGATTGGGATCGTGTTTTGAGGACATGTGACCCGATTTATTACCGATGGAACCAGTGGTTGTTCTTAGAGTTTTATAAAAAAGGACTTGCATACCGCAAAAATTCAAATGTCAACTGGTGCCCATCCTGCCAAACGGTGCTGGCTAATGAGCAGGTGGTCGCCGGTCTTTGCGAGCGGTGCGACACCGAGGTAACAAAAAAGGCACTGACTCAGTGGTATTTCAAGGTGACCGACTACGCAGACAGGCTGCTAGATGATCTAGACACACTTGAGGGGAAATGGCCCTCAAAGGTGCTCACCATGCAGCGCAACTGGATTGGCAGAAGCTACGGAGCATCAGTCAGGTTTGAGGTTGAAAACAGAGATGAGCCGATTGAGGTTTTCACAACTAGACCTGACACTCTCTACGGAGCGACCTTTATGGTGGTCGCCGCCGACAGCGATCTGGCCTCCGAATTGGTAGCCGATGCAGACAGCGATACAAAAGCCAAATTTGCCGAGTATTTGGAGACTGTAAAGAAGACCAGCGATATCGACCGTCTTTCAACTGATAGAGAGAAAACTGGTGTTTTCCTTGGTCGTTATGCAATCAACCCGCTAAATGGAGAAAAATTGCCGATGTGGGCGAGTGACTATGTGCTTGCCGACTATGGGACGGGTGCGATCATGGCAGTTCCCGCGCATGATGAGCGTGACATGGAATTTGCAGTGAAGTTTGACCTGCCTATTAGGACCGTTGTCGACACGGGCGAGGAAGATCCGCAGGTGACAAAAATTGCAACTGCGGGTGATGGCGTTTTAGTCAACTCAGGTCCACTGGATGGGCTCAGAAAAGAGCAGGCGATAGCAAAAGCTATCGAAGTTTTGCAGCAGCGTGGAACCGGCGAGAAGACAAAAACCTTTAGATTGCGCGACTGGCTTATTTCAAGGCAGCGCTACTGGGGTACCCCAATACCAATCATTCACTGTGCAAAGTGCGGTGAGGTTCCGGTTGAGCAAGACCAACTTCCAGTGGAGCTTCCAGACAGCCAAGGCTTAGATCTTGCTCCAAAAGGAACATCTCCACTTGGCGGAGCTGAAGACTGGGTAAATGTCGATTGCCCCAAGTGTGGGGGCAGCGCCAAGCGAGACACTGACACAATGGACACCTTTGTCGATTCGAGCTGGTATTTCTTGCGATTTTTCTCTCCAAACAGCGAGCAATTTGCTTTTGACCCCGATGGAGTCAAGCAATGGGGCGCGGTTGACCAATATGTGGGAGGGGTGACTCACGCGATTCTTCACCTGCTTTATGCAAGATTTTTCACAAAAGTGCTTTTCGACATGGGCATGGTCGATTTTGAGGAGCCATTTAGCAGGTTGCTCAATCAAGGCATGGTTTTGATGGACGGCTCAGCTATGAGCAAGTCAAGGGGAAATCTGGTGAAACTTGGTGACCAGCTAGAAGAGCATGGTGTAGACGCAATCAGGTTAACCATGAGCTTTGCCGGACCACCGGAGGATGACATTGACTGGAAAGACGTCTCCCCCCAAGCCACGAGTAAGTTCCTAGCTCGAGCCTGGAGGGTTGCCAAGGATGTATCCGAGTCATCAGCTGAAGGCGAACCAGATATTGATGTGAGAAAGGCCACCCACAGTTTCCTGAATGAATTTGAGACCAATATCGAAAATTTCAAATTCAATGTTGCCGTGGCCAAGACCATGGAGCTGGTAAATGCTTTGAGAAAAGCAATTGACTCAGGATGTGGCGCAGGGAACCCAGCTGTTCGAGAGGGCGCAGAAGAGCTAGCTAAGGGCCTAAGTCTTTTTGCTCCATACGTTGCCGAAGACATGTGGCACCTGCTGGGTCATGAGTCCCCGGTTGCATTGGCGGGCTTCAGAGATATCGAGAAGGAACTTCTAGTTCAGGACTCGGTCACTGCGGTGGCTCAGGTGAATGGCAAATTGAGGGACAAATTCGAGGTTTCTGTTGATATTTCCGAGAAAGAGCTCGAGGCTCTTGCCATGAATAGTGAAAATGTGAAGAGAGCAATTGGTGACTCGGAAATAGCAAAGATCATCATTAGAGCACCAAAGCTTGTCAACATTGCCGTGAAAGGCTAGCTCTATCCACATTCTTCTCAAGCATTAGTGAGCGGCAGCATTCACTAGATATGTTTCGACAATGGAGTTTCTGGAGAGCGTAAAAAATCGCCTGCAATCCGCAAATAAGTTGACGGTAGCGCTTGTATCTGCTCTCGCGCTTCTAATCGGGTGGATTCTTTGGCCGCAGACCGAGGCAGCCACCATTGCTTTCGAGCCCGAAGAGTTGAATGGCGCTTCAAATGAGGAGATTAGTGTTCACTTGGTCGGAGAGGTTGTTAATCCTGGCCTCTATCAACTTCCAATTGGCAGCCGGGTGAATGACGTAGTGGACATTGCCGGAGGACTAAAAGCCAACGCAAGCGTATCCAGTGTCAATCTTGCTCGAATTTTGGTAGATGGTGAGCAGGTGATCATCAAAAGCCAAGAAAAACATCAGGAAGAGCTTGATGCCAAGATCAGCATCAATGACGCTGATGTAGAACAATTAGATTCTTTGCCCGGGGTCGGCCCTTCAATCGCGGCAAGGATAATTGAACACAGAGAGCAAAACGGACCATTCAGATCAGTCGAGCAACTTACCGAGGTAAGCGGTATTGGTCCAAAGATGCTAAGCAACATAAAGGACCTGGTCCGTCTTTGATTGCTTTAGCGACAGGCGTCTGGATTTCCAGGCTTGTCGAACTTTTGATCTCACCGATTGCGTCTGTGATTGTGTTTTTGATTGGTTTTTTCTTTGTTGCTCGAGCCGAGCGAAGGCTCAAATCTTTTGCAATTTTAGTTTTTGTCATTTCCCTTGCCTCCTCAGTGTTCCAGATATGGAATTCAGTGGACAGGCAGGAGCGAGCTGTAATTGAGAATGAGCTAAGTCTCGCTGGCGAGTTTGAAGTTCAAAGCGACAGCTCACCATACGGATCTGGCTTCAGAACTTGGATCGAATTCTCATCTGAGGAATTTGGTCCACTTTTGGGCTCACTCATCGATGAGAGGGGGGAGTTTAAGTGGGGAGAAATCTATTCAGCTCGTCTCAGCTTTGAACCTAATTGGGGTCCTTCCAGAGGGGAATTCATTGCCACGACAATTGATAGTCCGGTGTTGATAGAAAACCCTGGATTGATACAAAGTCAGATAGGAAGCATTCGGCAAAGTTTCCTCCAATCAATTAGCGGAGTAACCCCTGACAGCACCGGCTTGGTTGCCGGTCTTGCCGTTGGAGAAAGAACACTGCTTTCCGAGCAAACCAGCGAAAACATGCGCAGGGTTGCACTTACACATCTTGTGGCGGTGAGCGGAGCTAACTGTGCAATTGTGCTTGCCAGTGTCTATTTCGGTCTTGGGCTTTTGAAGCTTAGACGTCAGCATAGGTTTGTAGCAGCACTGATTTCCTTAGTTTTATACATCCTGGTTGTCGGCTTTGACCCCAGCGTGCTTCGGGCAGGTTTCATGGCTGCGACTGTCATCCTGGCAATGTGGCTGGGTAGGGGAGTAGCCCCAATAAGAGCACTTGCCCTTTCGATGATTATTCTTTTGAGCTTCGACCCCTGGCTTGCAATAGATTTTGCTTTCGCATTGAGCGTTTTCTCCACTTTGGGGATTTTGGTGCTGGCCCCAGCAATTTATCAAAGGCTTTCAACTATCCCCAAACCTCTGGCAGTTGGCCTGGCTGTCAGTTTCTCGGCACAGCTTTACTGCATTCCGGTGATGCTGATGCTGCAGCCGGAGCTTCCAATATTTGGAGTGATTGCAAATATTTTGGCTGAACCGATGGTTGCACCGGTGACAGTTCTGGGAATAACGGCTGTTTTCTTATCCCCTGTTTTGCCTTGGTTGAGTACCTTGCTGAGCTTTGTTGCAAGTTTTGGAACATGGTGGATTGCTCTTGTTGCAAATCGTTTGGGAGCCCTTGAGCAGGCAACCCTTCCTTGGCCGAATAATTTCCTAGGTCTCTCCCTTGCGGTACTGATAGCGCTTGCCATAACCGCAAGTGTGCTATCTAGTCGCTATCGGATTGTTGCCCTATCGGTAATTGTCCTTGTTTTTGGCGGCAGTGTTCTAGGTTTTGCAGAAAGACAGATCCGAGTTCAACAGTTTGTAAATCAAAGCCCTGAAATTGTCAACTGCGACGTTGGTCAGGGAGACGCCATGCTGATTCGTTCCGGGCCACAGACAATGCTGATTGATGTTGGCAGGGACGGTCAACTTTTGAAGCGTTGCCTGCGGGAAAACAAAGTAAAACGATTGGATGTCCTGGTGCTCAGTCACTTCGATTTCGACCATGTTGGAGGCATAGAGGGTCTTGATGGGGTTGAGATTGGCAAGGTGCTTGTTTCAGGCTTCGATGATCAGCGGAGGGCGGTTGATCAGGTTACCAATTTCCTAAGGGAAAGAGGTTTAGAGCCGCAGACTGGCTATCGAGGTATGAGTGAGAAGTTCGGGCAAGGCTTTTGGGAGGTAATTTCTCCAAGTGCATCGGCCTCTGAGGCTAGTAACGCCAACGACGCCTCATTGGTGATGCTTATAACGCTTCCCAAAAGTCAATTACTTGCTCTGGGTGATTTAGGAGGGGACTTTCAGGAGAATTTGATTCAGCTGGGCCTGGAAGGAAGGTTGAATCAACAATTGCCACTGATTTTGAAAGCCAGTCATCACGGAAGCGCAGACCAAAGTGAAAGATTTCATCGCGTGGTCGATCCTGAGATATCGGTTATTTCAGTTGGTGAAAACAGCTACGGACACCCCGATGCCCGTTTTATTTCTCTGCTTCGATCGACCGGGAGCAAGGTGTTGAGGACCGACCAGCAGGGCATGATTGGTATTCAAAGTGGGCCCGAGCTTCGAGTTTTTGTCACGGGTAGACTCTAATGGTGGCCAAGATTAGTTTCCGAGAAGCAGAGCTTCACCCGCTAACGCTGCTGGTCGGTGCAAATGATTACCTGGCCTCTCGAGGCTTTCAATCTCTGAAATCCAAGCTTTCAGAGACATATGCGCAATTTGAACAACACAATCTTTCAGATGCTTATATTTCAGGCCAACTGTTCAATGTAGCGACGCCATCACTGTTTGCCGAACCAAGACTGATTTACATTGAAAGCCCAAATAAAGAGCTACTTGAAGACCTAAAGAAATTCTCACAGCAGCCAATTGAGCTGACTTTTCTCGCAATCAGAATTCAAGGACAATCTGCGGCAAATAAAGAGTTTCAAAAACTCAAGGCCCAGCAGGTCGATTGCGATGAGCCAAAGCGAGATCAGGATAAGCAAATATTCATTCAGGCCGAGTTCAGAGCTTTGGGCAAAGAGATTGCCCCCGATGCTCAAAGATTGCTTTTGCAAACCTTCGGAAGCGACCTTGCTGAACTAGCTGCAGCCTGCTCGCAACTCGCCCAGACCGATGAAGACAGAATTGAGTTTGAGAAAGTTGATGCGTTGTTCGGGGGGAGGGAGCAAACCACCGCCTTCAAAGTTGTAGATGCTGCTTTTGCGGGAGATCTGCAAACCGCCCTGAGGCTTCTCAGAAACGCTCGCGATACAGGGATCGATCCGGTTCCAATGGTTGCAACTGTTGCTATGCGTGCAAGGCAGCTTTCGAAACTAATCTCCTCGCCGGCAGCCAGTGCAGCAGATTTGGGAATCCAAGACTGGCAACTCCGCAGGCTTCGCTCGGAGCTTGCCGGTTGGAGCGAGGAGTCGTTGGAGCGGCTGGTCAGGCTAATTGCACATACCGATGAAATGGTAAAGGGTGGCTCTCGCCACCCTGATTACGACCTTGAAAGACTGC